>NZ_CBFIIF010000009.1:0-95546 GCF_965662665.1 Congregibacter sp.
CTTCGATAGCTTCTACACGCTCTTTCACCAGATCCCGAACCACGGAAGGGGGGAGGATTTTTTCTTCTCTGCGCAGGCACAGCATAAAACGCCCATCTGCTGCGTGCACCAGTGTTTGCGCGCCTTCGCCAAGCGCTGGCACCCAGCCCACAGAGAGTGGCTGCGCTGGAGTGCATGGCTTAAAACCTCGATCAGACAGCTTGTCTTCGAGCTGCTCGGCAGAGAACTCAAGACCACGGGTCATGCGGTATGCCCGCAGATTTTTGAACCACATAAATAGGAATATCCGGCGAAAGGGCGGCACATTCTACACAAGCAAACTGCCAATACCATGTCTGTCGGTGGGAGAAATCGCTCTCCTAGGCTGCGGCAGAAGATCGGGCTTGCCGCGGAGCAGGGAGCTGCCTAGTATCGAAGCTCAATTTTTGACGGATAATCAGTATGCAGTATTTGCACACCATGGTTCGCGCCCGAGACCTTACCGAAACAATGGACTTTTATTGCAACAAACTCGGTCTTGTAGAGACCAGTCGCTACGACAGCGAGCAAGGTCGCTTTACCCTGGTGTTTCTTGCCGCGCCTGGCGACGTGGCAAAGTCCGGGGACACTAACGTGCCCATGGTAGAGATCACGCACAATTGGGACCCGGAAGAATACGACGGTGGACGTAACTTCGGGCACCTTGCCTATCGTGTGGATGATATCTACGCGACCTGCCAGCAGCTTATGGATGGCGGCGTCACCATCAATCGTCCTCCTCGAGATGGTCACATGGCCTTTGTACGCTCTCCCGATGGTATTTCTATTGAACTGTTACAAGCCGGCGAGTCTCTGGAGCCTCAAGAACCCTGGGCGTCCATGCCCAATACCGGCAGCTGGTAAATTTAGACTGTGAGTCGCTCGTTCACAGCGCGACTGGTTGTTGCGGTAACTCTGGTTGCCGCCGCAATTATCTCTATAGGCCTGTTTATAGATTATCGGATCTCCCGGGAACGGATCGTTACAGATCTTGAGGAGGGCGCGCGCAGCTCTATCGCCGCTGCCGTTTTACGCATTCGGGAACTAACCACCGGGCTCGAAGCCTCTGTGCTCTTTCTTGGAGAAGCCATTGACGAGGTTCCCAATGAAAGCCGAATGGATTCCGTCCTGCGCAGCGTCATCGACAGGAATCCAAACGTGTTCGCTGCCGCCATAGCCCTTGACCCGTCGGTCACGAAGTCCCCTGCAGGCTTGGCACCCTACATTTACCGCAAGAGCGGCAGTCTGGTAAGAACGGATTTAACGAAAGCGGCAGCACCCTATTGGGAGGAACCCTGGTTCGCCGCTATTCGGGATTTGGGCCGCGCCGCCTGGGTGGAACCTTATTATGAAGACACCGGTGCAAATACCGAGATTACGACATTTTCGGCACCGTTATACCGCAGTGGCTGCGATGGTCAGCAACGATTTATCGGCGTTGCCACCATCGATCTACGGCTAAGGGATTTGCATGACTATCTGGACGATTTACGTATCGACAAACGGGGGTTTGGATTTCTCCTCACCGCCCAGGGAACGCTGGTCGGTGCCCCGGATGGTGTGGTGATAAGCAGCCCCATCGATCAAATACTTGAAAGCGACAACATTTCGGATTGGGAAAGCTGGCTCCAAGCGGATAGCGCAGGTCCCAGACAGACTGAGGTTCGCTGTCCTGACAGCGAAGAACCCTGCGAACTCCTACTTGCCGGGGCAGGCAACAACCAATGGTCTCTGGGTCTTGTCTATTCGGAGTATGCCTTTCTCCGGCCCTTACGCGACTACCAAGTGCGCATGCTCATCATGGGTACAGGAATGCTAACGCTCATGGCACTGGTAGTTAGCGTAGTAGCCAGACGACTGACCGCACCTCTCTTGGCACTCTCAAGGGCGAGTGGATCCATCGCTAGGGGAGAGCTGGACGTAGAGCTTCCCACACCCACTGGAGACGACGAAGTTAGTCAGCTGATCAACTCCTTTGACAGCATGCGCCACGACTTAGGCAGCTACATACGCGACCTCGAATCCGCAGCAGCGCAGCGCAGCAGAATGGACGGTGAGCTCAGCGCTGCCCGAGAGATTCAGATGGCAATGCTGCCTCAGGGTGGCCAAGCGGTGCTTGATGATGAGGCGATAAGTTTGTGGGCTCGGGTGCGCCCCGCACGGGCGGTGGGAGGCGACCTTTACTCGCTCCACCAAACGGGTCGACAGTTACTCATCAGTATTGGCGATGTGTCTGATAAAGGCGTGCCTGCGGCGCTGTTTATGGCCCGGGCCATCAGTCTTATCCAGCAGTGGGAAGTCCAGCCGGCAACGGTGCCTCCCGACCTCGCCCTGCTGCAGCTCAATGAGGGTCTGACGAGGGATAACGATAACTGCATGTTCCTCACCCTGTTTATCGCCGTGCTAAATCTGGACACTCTCACGCTGCGCTACGCTAGCGGAGGTCATAGCGCCCCCGTGCTTCTTCGCGAAGGCCAGCCAAAGATCCTCGAGCAAGATCGCGGGCCGGCACTGGGACTGCAGGAGGGGCTAACTTTTCCGGTTAACGAGCTTCAACTGCGGTCCGATGATCGCCTGGTCATCTACACCGACGGATTTGATGAAGCTCAGAACACTGCAGATGAATTGCTGGGAGAAGACCGACTTTGCGAAATCCTCGCTCGTCCCGACAATCTGCCACTGGCCGAGGCAGGGGACGCGATTTTTGCTGCCGTAGATACGTTTACCGATGGAGCACCTCAATTTGACGATATGTCGCTGATGCTTCTTGAGGTACCCGGTCAGCGTCGCGCAGCCCTGCAGGCTGAGCACAGCAGTCTGACAATTGATCAGAGCCTGCCGGGACAAGCGGCTCGCTGGCTCGAAGAGCAATGGCAGGCCCAGGGTCTCCCCAGCGGAGCACTCTTCGATATGCAGCTTGTCCTTGAGGAGCTCATTTGTAATGTTCGCGACCATGCACAAACAGAAGACAATGCCACGCTGAGCCTGGGTCTCGAGCGCTTCATAGATCGCGTAGAGCTAGAGTGCGTTGACCCGGGTCAAGCCTACAATCCCCTCACAGAGGCCAATCGTTCAGAGCTTGGTGAGAATACCGAAGACGTGAGCATCGGTGGTTTGGGACTACATTTGATAACCAAGCTAACCACTCGACAGTCCTATCGCCGGGAAGAGGGTCGCAATATACTTCGCTTACGACTCGACATAGCGCCCCCGTCGCAGGACGATCAAAATACCGTCACCGGAGATTGAATAATGAACCTCGACACCCAGCTCCACGAAGATCACGCCAAGTCGTTGTTGCGAGTGAGCATGATTGGCGGTCTCAATACGGACACCGCCCCGGGCTTTGAAAGCATCCTCGCCGGCGCCATTGCCGAGGATTGGAAAATGGTTCTCCTCGACATGCAGGCCCTGGATTATGTGAGTTCGGCAGGTTTACGGGTGATTTTTAAAGCTGCGAAACAACTCAAAAGCGCTGGGCGCAGTCTCGCTGTCGCAAATCGTCAGCCACAAATCGAAAAAGTCTTCGAGATTCTGCAAGCACTTCCTGATATGGAAGTGTTTTCTAACGATGCCGAATTAGATGAGTACCTCGACGCCATGCAGGCCAAAGTTCGCAACCCGGACGCTTTCTAAATCAACTAGTGACCCAGCGAGTTGATCCAGGGCCCTAGTTTTTGAGAAATTCCAGTATCCACATTGCCATGCGGTCCGTTGCCGCTTCCTCTGAGAGGGACGCGATACCTGACTGGTAAACGGGCTCGGTGATGATCTCGCGCCGAAACTCCATAATTGCCCGTGAGTATTCATTCACGAATTCGGGATGCCCTTGCAAAGTCAAAATATGCTCTCCGATCTGACACACGGCATTGGGACAAAAATCACTGCTTGCGAGCACTTTGGCTCCCGTCGCATTCACAGTTACCTGATCCTGATGCGTCACCAGTATCGGAAACTCCAAATCTCCATCATCGAACCATGCCGGGCGTTCGGAGAAGCGATGGTGATGTATGCCAACGCCCCAGCCCACGCTCGCCTTTTCGGTGCGGCCACCCAGCGCATGCGCGATGAGCTGATGACCAAAACAAATACCTACCAGCTTTTTGCGCCGAGCATCCAACTCCTGAACAAAGCTCATCAGCGGTGCTATCCAGGGAAGTTCGTCATAAACGCTGTGACGGCTACCGGTAATTAAATAGCCATCTACTTCATCAATGTCAGTGGGGTATTCGCCCAAACGGACGTCATACACCACAAACTCCATGCTCGGATCTCTTGTACCCAGCAGCGACATAAACATGTCCGGGTATTCACCAAAACTGCCCACCCACTCTTCGCGCACGGCATCTGTTTTTAGAATTCCAAGTTTCACGAATTGATTCCCGACAAAAAACAAGGAGAGAGTCTACGAACCCCTGCGACTCCCTGTCTATATCCCACCAGAGGGAGCCCAAGATTGCGTTACCATGCGCAAATGAAAAATTTCCGCTCCCCTGGGTCGAAAAATAGCGTTGCCTCAGGCCTCGCTAGCTTGCTGCTATTCGGCGCTCTTCTTATCGGTGTCGACGCCAGCGCGGCCGACGAAGAACCTCATAAAGGCTTTGTGGGCACTGAGACCTGCGCCAGTTGCCATCAGAGCGCGCATGCCCAATGGCAGAACTCCCATCATGACTTGGCGATGCAAAGACCCACCAGCGCCACGGTGTTGGGGGATTTTGACAATGCTTCCTTTGACTATTTTGGTGCACAAACGCAGTTTCTCACCCGCGACGGCAACTACTTTGTGCGCACGGATGGACCCGATGGTCGCGTTACCGAGTACAAGGTCGCCTGGGTATTCGGTGTAGACCCGCTCCAGCAATATCTCTTGCCTATGGAAGACGGCCGTCTTCAGGCACTGGCCATTGCCTGGGACACTCGGGACGCTGCACAGGGCGGTCAGCGCTGGTATCACCTGTACCCCGATGAAGAGATTCTCTCTGATGATCCGCTGCACTGGACCGGTCCCTATCTGAACTGGAACACCCGCTGCGCCGAGTGCCACAGTACAGATGTGCAAAAAAACTATGACGCCAGCACACGTACATTCGCCACAAAGTTTTATGAAGAGGATGTGGGCTGCGAGGCTTGCCACGGACCCGGGAGCAAGCATGTATCGCTCGCACAGTCAGGCAGACTCGGCGCAAACTCAGCTTCGGGACTGCAAACCGACTTAAGCGCGCGGGGGCAGTGGTACTTTCCGGAGGGGGAATCTATTGCCCGTCGCAAAACTGCTCTTAATAATCAGCAACAGGTGGACAGCTGTGCGCGCTGCCACGCGCGGCGCGGTACTTTAGGCGACTATGAGCACGGTAAACCGCTAGCCGATACGCATCGGCTCTCACTGTTGGGTGAGCCGCTATATCACCACGATGGTCAGATTCTGGATGAAGTGTACGCTTATGGCTCTTTCATGCAGAGCAAGATGTCTCAGGCGGGTGTCGTGTGTTCCAACTGTCACGAACCGCATTCCAATAAACTGCGAGCCCAGGGCAATGGTGTCTGTGCCCAATGCCACAAAGCCGAAGTGTACGACTCGACGCAACATCACAATCATCCCGCATCATCCGCCGGCGCCCAGTGTGTTAACTGTCATATGCCTGCGCAAACCTACATGGGCGTGGACGCGCGGCGGGATCATTCCATGCGGATACCCCGTCCTGATCTGAGCGTAATGATTGGCACGCCAAACGCCTGTTCTCAATGCCACAGCGATCAATCATCACAGTGGGCCCTCGACGCACTGCGAGACTGGGGCACTGACTTTGGAAACAGCAGCAAGCATCCAGCGGTAGCGATGGCAGCCCTGCAAAGGGGCGATAGCCGCGCGGTTCCCAGCTTATTGGACCTGGCCAACGACGACACCGCCGCCGCAATCTGGCGGGCAACAGCGCTGGACCGCGTCTCAAGCAGCGGCTCCCAGGCCGCGTTGGACGTCGCTCAGGGACTGCTCATATCCGACGATCCGCTGCTGCGCATATCAGCGGTCCGAGCAATGCAGCAGCTGCCGGTAGCACGGCGCTACCTGGCTCTGGCTCCTCTCATAAAAGACCCCGTTACCGGTGTTCGCATGGAAGTCGCCATGAGCCTTGCCTCCGTCCCTCTCAACGAACTGGATCCTCCTCGACAAAAGGCCCTGCTGGCGCTCTTCGATGAGTACAAAGCAGTGCAAGGGCAACATCGCGATATGCCAGCGATCAATATGCAGCTGGGAATCTTCAATGTCACACGCGGCGACTTTCCGGCGGCTGAATCCGCCTATAGGGAGGCGCTGGCGCTCAACCCGCAGCTCATATCAGCTTATCTGAACCTGGCAGACCTGCTCCGCGGTCAGGGTCGTGAAGACGAAGCTAAGGCGCAGCTTGTGACGGCGCTCGGTGTGAACGCTCAAAGTGGCGATGCCATGCACGCTTTGGGTCTCCTGGAAGCTCGGGCAGGCAATCGAGACATTGCCCTCACTTGGTTAGCTAAGGCCGCGGCCCTGGAGACTGTCGGTTCACGGCACCGCTTTGTTTATGGCGTCGCCCAGCATGACTTTGGCGATATGACCGGGGCGCTGCAAACCCTCAGGCAACTCCACAGCGCGTTGCCTGCAGACGAGGAGGTGCTCCTTGCCCTTGTTAACTACAGTGCGGAAAACGGTAACGCCGATATCGCCAAGCGCTACGCCAAAAAACTCCTGATACTGGCTCCCCGAAACCCCAACTATCAACAGCTGGCAGCGAGCCTCGGACTCACAAACTGATCAAAGCGGCTTAGTCGCTCTCTGGGACGAATACCAACTGGCCGGAAACGGGTACAGCAGTGCTGATGCTCTTTAGACCGGCGACCTCGCGGAGTATCTCGATCCCGCCGTCGAGGCCAAAGTCGGCAGCTTTCACGACGATTGGCTCACTGATAACCACCTGCAGACCGCCATCACTGAGTCGCGTAACTAACACCTCGGCGATGTAAGCCTGCTTTACTCCATGAAGATCGACCTCTACCTCTATGGCAGTATCGCGGCTTTGACCTATAGGCAGCTCGGTGAGTGATTGGGGTACTTCAGCATTCAGAAGCGCCGCAGGAAAACGCACGGTCTCAAACAGCAATTCACGCATTCGCTGATTGCGAATGGGCACTAGCGTCTCAACACTGTCTAGATCCAAAGCGACTTGTGCTGCGCCAGTATCGCTAATCCCCCCGGTGATCGCCCGAAAATGATGTAGCTCTGCCACACTGGCGTTTTTGACCGACATAAACTGCACAGCAGATCGCTCGCCATCGAGCTCCCAGCTTGCGAGCGCCGCGGTGCTCGTCGCAGCGAGGAAGATCGCGCCGCCAAGTGCGGCGAAATTTTTTAACAAGACGTTCATCCAGCTCTCTCTCATAATTTCTAACGAGTTGAGTGGCCGCTTCTACAGCCGACTCAGCAATGATTCAACATTCGTACTTTACCCAAGGCTAGCAGCTTCCACGGGCATTCACAGGTCCGCCTTACTATGCGTTCGAAGCTTGCCACTGAGCGAACTCTTCTGCAGTGGCATAGGAGGTCTGCGTTCCTTTACCGGTGACGCTGTGGGAGGCATAGCTCACCGCGCGACCTAGAGCGACTTCTACCTCGGCACCCGCCGCGAGCTGGGCTGCAAAACAGCCAATAAATCCGTCACCAGCACCCGTGGTATCCACCGCACTGACGGTCGGCGCAGTGATATGCGTGCGCTCATCACCGTGCATCCAAAGTGCGCCTTTATCGCCAAGGGTCACGATGAGATTTTTTAGGCCCTTTGCTAACAGCGAACTGGCCGCTGCGGCGATCTCATCGTCATCGCCCACGGGCATGCCCGTAAGAATCTCCAGCTCTGTTTCGTTGGGTACGAAGTAATCGCAGCGACAGGCGTAGTCGATATCCAGCTCGGTACTCGCAGGCGCAGGATTGAGAAGCACGGGAATACCGTTGCTATTGCCAAAGTCGATGGCCGCATACACGGTCTTCAACGGTATCTCCAGCTGCAGAATAATCATATTGCACTGCTTTAATCGATCGGCGGCTGCGTCAATATCCGCCGGTAACAGATGCATATTGGCGCCGGGAATAATCAGAATACGGTTCTGAGAGTCAGCATCGACCCATATAGGCGCAACGCCGCTGGACACGCCGGGCACTTTTGTTACGTGCTCAATACTGACCCCGTACTCCTGAAAATTGGCGAGGGTCTTGTCCGCAAAGGCATCATCACCCACGCGGCCCATCATCAAAACGTCCGCTCCCAGCTTCGAAGCAGCGACAGCCTGATTAGCGCCTTTTCCTCCACAACCCATGGCGAATTCATTGGCCACCAGGGTCTCTCCCGCCTTGGGAACCGTGTCGGTATAGGCAATAAGGTCGACCATGCAGGACCCGATAACAGCAATTTTCATAGCAGTGCTTCCGTTCTTATTCGATGCGCGACAGTGTAGCCTAACCGACCTTAAATTCGACTGCATCAGGGCCCATTCTATGGACAACTATGACAATGCGACTATCGCAGCAGCCATTGATCACACCTTGCTAAAACCGGAAGCTCATGCCGTCGATGTCGATCGTATCTGCGACGAGGCGCTGGAACATAGCTTTGCCGCCGTTTGCGTTAACAGCCTCTGGGTACCAAAAGTTGCCGAGCGACTCGAGGGCAGCTCTGTAAAGACCTGCTCAGTCGTTGGGTTCCCCTTGGGCGCTTCGTTACCCGGCGCCACGGCGGCTGAAGTACGTATCGCTATCGACGCCGGCGCTCAAGAAATCGACATGGTGATGTCCGTAGGCGAGGCACTGGAAGGTAACTGGGAGGCTGTGCAGGCGGGGATCGCAGAAATTCTAGCCAGCTGCGCAGACGTTCCCCTTAAAGTGATCCTTGAGACCTGCTTACTCACAGATTCACATAAACGCCTGGCCTGCGAGATCTGCCGCGACCTCGGCGTTGCATTTGTTAAAACGTCCACTGGATTCAGCACGGGCGGCGCCACCATCGAAGACGTTGCGCTAATGCGCAGCGTTGTCGGTCCCGACATAGGCGTAAAAGCATCGGGGGGTATTCGCGACCGTGAAACTGCGGTAGCCATGCTGAACGCAGGGGCTAACCGTTTGGGTTGCAGTGCAGGGGTTGCGATTGTTACCGGAGGGGTTGGGGCTGAGGCTTACTAAAGCAGATCACTTCATCGTTACGTAAAAGCGCCGCACTGCATACAGTGCTGAAATGAGGGAGCGTCGGCGTCCATAAATGGACGCCGCCGAGCTGCCAGGGATGGCGCTTTTTGCGTCTCCCGAATTCAGCGCTGTATGCGGTGCGGCGCTGCGTCTAAAACTATGCTGTGTGTTCTATCTCGAGTAAACGATCAGCCCGAGTCCCACGAAGAACAGTGCGAACATCGCCGTAATCATCATGGAAGTACCTTCGGGCGCGTCTTTGAACTCCTTCCAGATAAACACGCCCCAGAAGGCGGCAACCATGGTGGCGCCCTGACCAAGTCCGTAGGAAATAGCGGGTCCAGCCGCTCCCGAGGCGATAAAGCTGAAGGAAAAGCCAACACACCAAATCGCGCCACCGAGGATGCCTACAAGGTGCAGGCGAGGCGTTCCCTTACTGAAGTATTCGCCGATGGGGGCGACTTCTCCGGACAGGGGCTTGTACATCAGCGGTATCAGCCAAATGATATTGGATACGAGTAGACCTACGGCAAACACCACGCCAGCACTGTAGGGCGTCATGAGTCCCGCCTCGGGGTTTGCAAAATCCATGGAGATAGAGGCCGCAACAAAACGATAAAAGAAGCCCATGGCGATACCCGCGATCACCGAGATCGCCAGGCCTTTGCCCACGGAGCGCCCTTCATCCTGGGGCAAGCGTGCGTAGATCAATGCGCAGACAACGATTGCGGCGGTGACCAGACCTACACCGGCAAACAAATACACGGGGTCACCCACGGGGGCCGCGATGTAGTTGGTCACCACGCCGATCACCAGCGCCAAACCAATCGCAACGGGGAAGGCTACTGCCATACCCGCAATATCAATCGCCACCACCAGAAGAATGTTGGCGAGATTGAATACCACACCGCCAATGAATGCGGAGCGAACCGCTTCGGACCCTGCCTGTGAGATATCGGGCATAAAGGCCCGGCCTTCTTCGCCAGAGGAGCCGATGGTAAACGCGAAGAGCAATGTCAGGAGCAACACGCCCAGAGAGTAATCCCAGTAAAAGAGCTGGAACTGCCATTCGTTACTGGCGAGCTTCTGGGTGTTCGCCCAGGATCCCCAGCACAGCATGGTAATCAGGCACATCGCAACGGCGATGGTATAGGACTCAACTATGAGCATGGTGGGTTCTCGTTTTTATTAATCTCGGATCGCCATAATCAGGCTGCAGGCAGAAAGTTTCAAGCACTGCGGAGAAGCTCTACCACCCCATCGCGGAGCTCCTGAATTTGAATCTCAGAGTAGTGGCCCTGATCCTCAAGGTTTCCCCACACCGGCGCCGGCCAACAGGGATCATTCTCCCGACGACCGATTACGTGCAAATGTAATTGCGGAACTACCAGACCCAAAGCGCCGACATTTACGCGGGGGTAGTGCAGCGTACCCTTCAGATAGTGGCTGACCCTGCTCGCCAGATCCAGCAAGGCTTCGCGTTCGCCCACCGGTAAATCCAGCAAATCCGCCTCATCCGTGTGGGGCACGAGAATGAACCAGTGCAGAGCCGCATTGCGATGCAGCAACAACTCCGTAAAAGGCAGGCTCGCCAGCAGGTGGCAGTCCCTGGCGAGCGTAGGATGGAGCTGCCACTGCTTCGTCGAACTCATTGGGTTTCCAGGCTTAGTAAAGGTTTCCAGCGCATTCTCAGCTGCAACGAATCTAAGGTCAAAGATCGTTTGCACACACAAGGCAATGTGACGCAGCTCACGGTTTGTCGGCCAACGGAGCCTTGAAAGTGACACCGATCACATACAAACAGCCGCGAGGCTGCGCTAACACTGCTTGTAAGGCTCAATACGATCCAAACCACGTTAGAAATACTAGATCATGCGCTACTCAAAGTTTGTTGCCGGTATCACTCTTGCGACCTTTTCAGGTCTGGCAAGTGCAGGACTCGTCATCGATTCGATCAACGTAGAGATGGTGAGCACCTCATTTTCTGCCAGAAACATGGCCGAGTCTAACGAAGAAAACTATGCAGCAGCGCTGAATGCTTTCCAATCCAGCGAAGGGGCCGTATGTAGTGAAGACCTCCAGGCCCTCGAGGATGTTAGCTATCGCGGCACCTGTGGCGGCGGTAAGAGAAATTACGGTGCTTTATACACGATCACTGGCAGCCTGACCGGAGGCGCCGAGTTTCAGTTCGGACTCGACTGGGGCCGCGGTGGTTTTACCTCTGCGGACTCAACAGACGCAGCTGTAGACTACTTCAATGAAGATATTTGGTGGTCCAAGAACTGGAACAACTCTGACGTAAAGAGCTACGTTCTCGCCGACACTGGCGACTTTTCTCTCACGCTCCTTGGTTTCGAGGGCTGCTGCGACGGCATCAACTCCGCCCAGTATCGCACTTGGAAAACGCCGCAGATCTCCCTATTTAGTCAAGGTGGCCCACAAGTACCCGTAGGTAATACCTCCGAGTGGGCTACGCTGGAAGTTAATGCCGTTCCCGTACCAGGCTCACTGCCCCTCATGGCAGTCGGCGCACTGATACTGTGGCGTCGTCGTCAGTCGTAAACCACGGCCTCGATGATCGCTAAGTGATCATCGACCCCGGCGCGAAACGCTGCTTCACTGATTCGCTCATCGTTCCCGTGAATCCGAACCATTTCGGACTCCGGAATAATCGTGGGCGTAAAGCCATAGCTGGCGATGCCGGCGTCCCGCGTAAAGTGGCTATCAGTAAACCCCGTTGACACCGATGGCATCACTCGAGAACCCGGGTGCCTTTCAGCCGTGATGTCTGTAATCGCACTATAAAGGCGGGATCCTGTATCGGTAATCGCTGGCGAGAAAGCCATCAACACTTCGACTTCTACACCGCTGGGCGCGACCAGCTCGCGCATCTCTTCCACAAACTCATCGACCGGCTTGTCAGGGAGAATCCGACAATCAATCTCGCCCCAAGACTCAGGCGGCACAACGTTAATCTTGTTGGATGCTGACATTCGCGTGATCGAGCAGGTGTCACGGGTTAACGCGTGCATGGGTGGTGAGAACTTTTGCAGGCGGGTTAAGAAACCAGGCTCCTCAATAGCTTCGGCCATGTTTGCAAATGCGGGTGCCCATTCGGGCTCCGCGCTTTGCGCAATACTGCGAAACATCGCATCTACCGGAGCAATGATGCGCGCCGGGAAAGGGTTGGTTCGTACCAACTCCAATGCTTGAACGACACGCGTAACCGAAGAGGTCGGATAAGGCATAGAGCCGTGCCCAGGTTTGTCCACACTGGTGAGCCTTAGCCACACCGGGACCTTTTGCGTCAGCTCTACAGAAAATATGGTTTCTCCTTTTGCGGTCAGACGACCGCTGCCGCCCTCATTCAACAGGAGACCTGCATTGTCGAAAACTTCAGGATGATTCTTGAGCAACCACCCCGCGCCAAACAGTCCGCCAGCCTCCTCGTCTGCAGTAGCCACAAACACTACATCCCGGTTCAAGGGTTTGCCTGCGCGATGCAAGCTAAGGAAAGTGGCAAGCTGGGTAATACCCGTGCCCTTCATATCGATGGCACCGCGCCCCCAAATGTATCCGTCACGAATCTCTCCAGACAGAGGATCAGTGGTCCAATACTTTGGGTCAGCGGGTACCACATCGGTGTGCTGAAGAAGGATCAAAGCGGGCTCATCGCCGCCTTCGATGCGCGCCCAGATATTGCCGCGTCCGGGTGCACTTTCTGCTGAGCTCCAGGAGATACCCTCGGCATCAAAAATCTTGCTGTAGAACTCCACGGCGCGGTATTCGTTACCGGGAGGGTTGATGGTGTCGATTTTTAGAAAGGCCTGCAGCCAGCTCACCGCCTCGTCATCAAGGCTTTGGGCAACAGCTGGCAGGGCCGCAAACAAGGAAATCGCGAGCAAACCCCCACCTACAGATCGCGCCAGGGACTGTAAATTCAAACCGTGGAATCGTGCTTTGAGGTCATCACCCACTTAAATCTCTCCTGTTTGTTAGCTGTTCGATACAGCTGTCATATCAGCCCCGCGCTTTGTTTCAGATTTTGCGCGATAATTAGCTCCGCTGAAAATAACGTATCGACAGGGATTTGGCGAACACCGATGTTTACTCGGCTTGGGAATTAGACCATGAAGAAGCCCTCTCCAGTTGCAGGCATTGCCGTGGGTATCGCTCTCGGTGCTGCCATAGGGGCGGGAATAGGCAACCTCGGTGCCGGTATCGCCATTGGTATCGCCTTGGGAGTGGCGCTTTCTCAAAGCTAAGCCACTGAGAGCCTTAGTGCAGCTGCGAGTAGCGGTAGCGTTCCTGCCAGTTGCCGTTGTTGTCCCGCTCGCAGGCTTCTTCGGTATCACAGCGTATCTGGTGGGCTTTCACGTTGATCGGCGCATCCAGCATCTTCAACTCCTCCTGAATCGACGCGGACAAGCGCAGATCCAATTGAGCGCCGCATACCTCCCGCAACTCGTCATCGGTACCAAATACACTCACGATCACCAGCGAATTGGGAAAGTCCTTGTAGTTAACAAAGTGGGTAATCCATACAAAGCCGGGAATAGCCTTGAGCGCCGAATCACAAATACGAGTGAGGGCGGCGCTGAGTGCTCGTTCCGTTTTCTTGTCGGTTTTTTTCACTAGGGCTTGTCATCCAGCATTAACTGAAGCTTGCTGACCGTGTTCAAGTTGCGCCCCGTAGCAGAAACGCCTAGGCAAGATTCTATTTTTGCGACCAGCTTTGAACGCCCTATGCCATCCGGCGCATGGAGATAAAACACGTTGCCCACAAGCGCATAATTTTCGGAAGAGGCCCGAAGTGATTCCAGCAACGCTGTATCTAAATGCGGTGGTGTTGTGCAAAAGTAGAAATGGATGGTGTTCCCCGCCCCGCTAAAAGGATTGGCAGCTACCGCCGCGGCAAATTCGTCCTGTGTGAACAACATGATGCCCGGCTCGAAACCAAAGCTGTCCTTGATTAACGATCCCAGCTCGTCACCCGGATGTACCGGCGCGTCTAAAACGATATTGCCACTTTGAATATAGGTCTGAACGTTGAGGTAGCCGGCGCCTTCCAACAAGGCTTTCAGGGCTTTCATGGGGAGGAGGTTTTTGCCCCCCACGTTGACGCCTCTCAGGAGTACGATGTAAGTGCTCACTGTCTTTACTCCCAAGATTCGCTAGACCGCGATGCTGCAGCATCCGCCACGCTAGAAACCCGGAGCGTCCTCCAGCTAAGACCGGGGTCAATGGGCCCCGCGGGATCGAGATCCAGAGCCTCAAACAAATCGCGGACGTCGACACCCGAACTAGCCTGAGCGACAACCTTGTACACATACAGTGATGTAATCTGACTCATGGGACAAGAAATACAATAAGTAGGTACTCAAATCCACTTTTACCGGATTCTCTTTACGCTTGTATTCGCGCGTAAAAGACCGAAAGATGCGCACATTCGCCTCTAGAGTACTTTTGCCAAATCGCCTTGGTTTTCAAGCCATGACTTTCTATACACACTAAGTGCTTCGAGGAGCTTCCAATGACAGGTCTATTAGCCGATCTCTCTGTCGCAGCGCGGCTGCTGATGCAAGCCACCAGTCGCCGTATCAAAGGCCAACAATCGCCGGCTCCCGACCTTGACGCCTTTCGCTCATCCATTGACCCCTTGCTGCAAGCGGCAGAGCCTGGACTGATCAGACAGATGGCCTGGCTGGATATGCCGGCAGACCAACCGCCCTGGACAGATAGCGGCGTCACTGCTGATGAGGGAGATGAGGTCAGCTATTTCCTTGCAGGACAGGTCTTTGCCAACAAACCCTTAGATCTCCGGTTTCAGCCAAGCCTCCAAGTCTGGTGCCGAACAGGCGATTCCGGTGAGATTTTCCGGGGCACCCGCGGCAGCCACAGCTTTAAAGCACAGAGCGCCGGTCCGGTTTACTTCGGCAACTATTTTCCATCCACATGGAAAAACCCGCAGGGCGAGCTCGCTACCGACACCGATGTGTATAAAGCTAACCGCGGTCTTTTTCGGATTCTGGTTGTGGTTTGGGGGGGCGCTGCCGAAGAGAGTATTCGCAAGCTTCTTGGAGACAAGACCGAAGCGAATCTTAGCGATGAGCTGTCACGTATTGAGCAGGGCGCTACAACGCCAGAGGGTTGGACGTATCTTTGGCATGTCGGACCTGCGGAAATTTTCCGCAGCGGCCACAGCAGTGGCGATGGCACGCCCTGCATACATTGCCGAACCCACGAGGACGTTGGCATTCTTCAGCGTGACGTAGATCAGCCGCTAACACCAGAAAGCGAAATCAGCTGGCGTTGGTGTGTGAACAATCTACCGTCGACTCTTCGCGAAGACACCCTACCTAGCCACGATTACCTGAGCATAGCCGTAGAGTTCGACAACGGTAGAGACATTACCTACTACTGGTCCGCGACTCTGCCCGAAGGCTACGGCTATGACTGCCCACTACCGAACTGGCAGGGAATCGAGTACCACGTTGTCGTGCGCAGCGGCCAAAAAGGTCTGGGAGAGTGGCTGGACGAACGCCGCAACCTTTACGAGGACTACCAGAAATACATGGGCGAACCTCCGGCGCGCATCACCCGGGTTTGGTTTATCGCGAACAGTATTTTCCAGCGTCTCGAAGGAAGTTGCGATTACGCGGACATTCACCTCTCGGGGCAGGAAGGCAGTACCCGGCTGCTCTAGGCCAGTTGCTGGCTGGGCACGGAGCGCGCGAAAGCTACAAAACCTCAGCTAAGTCGCCTTTAGTCTCTAACCAGGACTTTCGATCCCCTGCGCGTTTCTTGGCCAGCAACATGTCCAGCATTTCATTCGTCTCGTCACCGGCCTCAAGCCGCAGTTGAACCAGACGTCGGGTATCCGGACTCATAGTCGTCTCACGCAGCTGCAAGGGGTTCATCTCCCCAAGACCCTTGAATCGCTGCACATTAACTTTGCCTCGCTTCTTTTCGGCCTCAATGCGGTCAAGGACGCCTTGTTTTTCAGCCTCGTCCAGCGCGTAAAAAACTTCTTTACCAATATCGATGCGATACAACGGCGGCATAGCGACAAAAACATGGCCCGCAGAAACAAGAGCGCGGAAGTGCCGAACAAAGAGGGCACAGATTAACGTTGCGATGTGCAAACCATCGGAGTCTGCGTCGGCAAGGATGCAAACCTTGCCGTAACGCAAACCAGACAGATCATCATCCGCGGGATCGATACCCAGAGCGACGGAAATATTGTGAACCTCCTGAGAGGCAAGGATCTCCTGCGAGTCCACCTCCCAGGTGTTGAGAATCTTGCCGCGCAGCGGCAGGATCGCCTGAATCTCCCGATCCCTCGCCTGCTTGGCGCTGCCGCCCGCAGAGTCACCCTCGACCAAAAAAAGCTCGGTGCGAGAGATGTCTTCACCAGAACAATCAGCGAGTTTGCCAGGTAAAGCAGGCCCCGCGCTGACCTTCTTGCGCACCACCTTTTTAGCACTGCGCAAACGTCGCTGTGCTGTGTTGATGCACAGCTCTGCAAGAGCTTCGGCGTCACCGGTGTGCTGGTTCAACCAGAGGCTAAATGCGTCTTTGGCCACGCCGGACACAAAAGCCGCGGCCTCGCGAGAACTCAATCGTTCTTTGGTCTGACCCGAGAACTGCGGGTCTTCTAATTTAGACGAGAGCACATAGCTGCAGCGCTCCCAAATATCATCGGGCGCAAGCTTGACGCCGCGAGGCAAGAGGGAGCGAAGCTCACAAAACTCGCGCATGGCATCCAGCAAGCCTGTGCGCAGACCATTTACGTGGGTGCCACCCTGTGCCGTAGGAATCAGGTTCACGTAGGATTCCGTAATCAGCTCACCGCCTTCGGGCAGCCACTGCACAGCCCAATCTACGGCCTCGGTACTGCCACTGAAACTGCCAGTGAAGGGCTCAGCAGGCAAGGTCGGAAAACCGTCGGTTGCGGACAGCAAATAGTCCGTCAGACCGTCTTCGTAGAACCACTCCTCTTTCTCGCTCTTCTTCTCATCCAGGAAGGTCACCCGCAGACCCGGGCACAATACGGCCTTAGCTCGCAGTACATGTTTGAGTCTGGGCACCGAAAAGTTAATGGAGTCGAAATACTGGGGATCCGGCGTAAAGCGCACGGTGGTACCCGTGTTGCGCTTGCCGCAGCTGTCTATCACTTTGAGTTCTGAGGTTTTCTCACCGCCGGCAAAGCTCATCTCATGGACTTGTGCATCTCGGCGAATGGTTACCGTGAGCTGTTTTGACAACGCGTTGACCACGGACACGCCAACGCCATGGAGTCCGCCGCTGAACTGGTAATTCTTGCTGGAGAACTTACCGCCGGCGTGCAAGGTGCTGAGGATTACTTCAACACCCGGCTTCTTTTGCTCCGGATGCATGTCCACCGGCATGCCTCGACCATCGTCGCTGGCCGACAGGGAGCCATCCGTGTGGAGGATCACATCGATCTGCCGCGCAAAGCCCGCTAAAGCCTCATCGACACTGTTATCGATAATCTCCTGGGCAAGGTGATTGGGGCGCGTGGTGTCGGTGTACATTCCGGGGCGTTTACGCACCGGTTCAAGGCCCGTTAGGACCTCAATAGATTCAGAAGAATAATCGCTCACTGCGGTAGAAATCGCCTGATTAGATAGATCGCGGCATTGTACACGGGAGGATCACAAAACACCGAGCAATAGGCCTGGAGAGGGGCAATTTGATGCAACAAAACTGGCCCGTTGTCCTAGCTTCCCGGCGGCGCAGAGCGGCTTTGCTCCCAGTTCTCGATAAGGACACGAGCGACGTTGCTACCTACCCGCCAGAGATTCTCAACGGCAGGGAGCATACCCCCGAAGCCTTCAGTCTCCCGGGTCAGGCTATCAACTGCAGTCATGCCGGGAGGCTGCATGGAGAAGTTACTCGCGGTACGCAAAAGCATGATTCGGTCGAAATCCACACGGCCACCACCATCCAGGAAGCGGAGGGCTTCAAGAATCCCGCTGTCTTCTACAGCCGTGGTAACAAACTCGCCATCACCTTCGGTCCAATAGCTGACCCAGTCGTTGGCCCATTCATTTAGGTACTTTCCGTGCCAAAACGTGCTGGCAGAAAGGTTGTCGCCGCGCATGATTTTTGGTGGGCCTAAGGCGCTTGGGAAGCCTTTGTACTCTGCTCGCAAGGCCTGCGCAGCTGCGTTATCAAAGAGCTCAACCCCTGCGCTCTCCTTGAATGCCCAGCCAGCAAGATCCTGATTCAACGCAAAGACCTTGCCGGTGTCATCGGCCCGCGGTTGTGGATAAGGCTCGCCTGTCATGAAGGGAAAGTAGCCAGTCTTCCAATCCTTTGGCATCTCCCGCGCGTCGATCTCGTGAGCCCAGTCACCGTTGACGACGTAGTTACCCCACACCGCAGAACCCAGGGTGCCATCTGCCGGGTCGATGCCAGCAATGCCGCCAATAATCCAATAACTGTTGGAAAAGTCGAAGCGCTCATCCAGGCCCAGAGCCATCACACTGGCCGCGGCCCGATCCTGAGTCAGGCCCGTAAAGGTAACCAGCAAGCCTCGGTCGCGATCCACGCAGGCCGCGTGGGTGCTGTAGGGCAGATCAAAGCAGTCGTCCAAAGGCTGATCGTCGAGCCCGCGTTCACGCCAAGCCTGAAATTCGCCCGGGGCATCGCCCGTATCCTGGCCGACTTCAAAGTTTACGAGAACGGTTACTCGTATTTCGATTGGAGCGTCTTCTGCCCTCGCCGCCTGGGCGATCAATAAACCACCGATGACAAAAAAGCCCATGAGGGCACATGGGAGATTGCGATGGACCGCGGACATGGCGAAACACCAATTAGAGAGAACTTAGAGACAGATTATGCGGTTTAGCCTTGGGATGCCAAGGCTGCCATCACGGCTCACAAGTAGCCGGAGGTCTCTTTGTCGACGGGAAAGATTTGTGACTCTGCGCGGGAGACAGAGGTACGAATTGAACCGTCGGGGTCCAGTTCCATCCAGCGATAGCCCGGCGCGCGGCCATCAACCGCAAAATCCACCTGCTGAGGAAGAAACTGCACGCAGGTAGACGGGGTACACAGCAACCGAAGACCATCACACTGTTGATCAAGCTCTTGATGCACGTGCCCCCAAAGTACCGCCTTCACATGGGAATAACGCCCTAAGATCTCAAAGAACGAATCCGCATCGGAAACCTTCTGCTCGTCCAGCCAGTCGCAACCCACAGGCACAGGCTGATGATGCAAACATATCAGTGTATGCAAACCCGCCACTGCGCTGGCTTGTAAACATTCTTCCAGACGCTGTAACTCCGGGCGCCCCAGGTGGCCGCCCACTTCTCCGGGCAATTGGGAGTCGAGCATAACGATTTGCCAGGCGCCCACACGAATTTCGCCGGAGAGGCGCCGAGCACCACCAACATCGAGCATGATGTCGCGAAGATCGTGGTTTCCGGGCAGCCAAAAGTGCTCCGTGGAAACCTGATCAAAATAGCCGATAAGTCTGCGGTAGGCGTCTCCGGCACCAGAATCGGCAAGATCCCCTGTGCCAAGCACAAAATCGGGGCTCGGATACTCTCTGTTAACCAGATCGACAATGGCTTGTAATGAGTAGTCTGTATCCAGACCGAGCAACTTTCCCCCGCTAAAGGCTTTGAGATGGGTATCGGTGAGTTGCACCAAGCGGATGGTCTCGCTCTGCACACTCAGTTCGACAACACTGTCCTTGAGGTCACTCATGACTAGACCGCCCTTAGGCGTGCTCGGCCCCAGGTTTCAAGAGGCCCTCGATGTCTGCCTGACCATGATGGAGACAGTGCGATAACCATTCCGTGAGAAAGCGGTTTTGCTGATTTTTCTCGTCCTGCTGATGCATAGACGGATTGGGATAAGCGTAGCGTCCCTGAGTTTTACCCGCGGTTTGAAAACGCACGACTTCGATCATGCCCGCGTCATGGTATGCCCGAGCCTCCATGACCAGAGGCGTCAGCCAACCCGGCGCTGCACCTTGTTCTCTTTCACTACCAGCACTGCGATAACTCTTCAAACAAAAAAGTGTGGTGTAGCGGCTGCGTTCCAGTACTTCGATATGGACCTGTACACCATCCACAGAGAAGCGTTTGCTGTTACAGCTCTCATAATCAGAAAACAGGCGTAAAAGCCGTGCATAGTTAGCTTCGCAGAGGGCATGCAACGCGCGCAAATCCACTTTGTAAGAGCCTTTAATCACTACTCGTACCAATTCCCTAATCGCATGGACCCAAGCGCCGCCCATCAATGCCATGTGGCCGAACCAAGCGACCTCTCAAACTTCTCCGACCTCTCGGCAAATTCGGTATTAATTTGGGGCGGTGCCCTGAACCAATGCCGGCGGTTTGCACGTACTTGTTGTCAAAGAGACAGCTAACGATCACTAAAATCGATCAGTTGCGCCTAAAACACGATAGGCCGCATGGGAGCCGCTAGTCTTAAATCGAGTGTATCACCTAAGATTGCTACCCAGACTAGCGCAGCTTTGGTGACAATTCAGCACTGCGAAGCAGTCGACATAACTGGTAATATTTGCGCGGCATTATTCCGCACACCCAAGGATTTTATTATGCATATCCCCGGCAAGGTCTTCCTCGCCTCTATGACGCTATTTGCGACCGCAGTCACTGGTACTCCTGCCAGCGCTGAGTCCTTGCGTGATATCTACGAACTGGCGCTGGAAAACGACGCGACCCTCAAAGCCCAGCAGGCCCAGTACCTTGCCGGTCTTGAGGATGAAAACGCAGCGTTTTCTGTACTCCTGCCCCAAGTGACCGCTACCGCGGGTACGCAAAATTCGGACACCGACACCACCAGCCCCGGCATTATTGGCTTTGATCCCAACGGAAGTCCCGTTATTGGCAATACCTTTGACAACACAGACGTAGATACGGACACCTATCAGGTGTCGCTCCAGCAGGCGATTTTCAATCTTCCGGCCTGGTTCTCTTTCCAGCGTGGCAAGGAGTTGTCAAAGCAGGTTGAAGCAACTTTCGCTGCAAACCAGCAAAATCTCATTGTTCGCGTTGTTCAGGCTTACCTGGCGGTGTTACGAGCGCAGGACAACCTCCGCGCCTCGGTAGCCAGAGAAGAAGCCTTTGGTCGACAACTTGAGCAAAACCAACAGCGCTTTGAAGTGGGCCTCATCGCCATCACGGATGTCTATGAGTCCCAGGCTGCCTATGACCTGTCTCAGGTCGATAGAATCTCGGATGAAAACTCCGTTGCCGTTGCTCTGGAAAATCTCAGCGTCCTCACCGGCAAGCGACACGACACACTCGATGTGCTGGTCGAGTCCTTTGACGTAAACAAACCTGAGCCTGCGGACCGCAGCGCCTGGGTAGAGTTTGCCCTGGCAAACAACTTTAATTTGAAAGCGTCGCAGTATGCAGAGGAAGCTGCCCGGCAAAATGCTAAGGCGCGGCGACTCGCCCACGCCCCAACCATTAGCGGCACGGCACAGTATCTGGAGTCAGAAACCGACGGTACGCGTTTTCAGGACCCTGCGGGCATTTTTAACTTTCCGCCCAATTCCGAGCGTGACCAGACCGTGTGGGGCGTAGAACTATCTATGCCGCTGTATACCGGCGGAGCAATCAGTGCCGAGCGCAGACGCGCGGCTCAGTTGTTCAACCAGGCTCGAGAGGAGCGAATCAATCTCACTCGCCAGACGGTCACGGATGCCCGCTCACTGCACATGACCGTGGTCAATGACGTGGCCAGGGTTGCCGCACGAAAGCAAAGTATTCTGTCTTCCAGAAGCGCTCTGGATGCCACGCAGGCGGGTTATGAGGTGGGGACTCGAAACATTGTCGATGTACTCAACGCACAAAACACCCTTTTTGGCGCGCTTCGTGATTACGCCAACAGCCGCTATGACTACATCGTCAATACACTGCTCCTTAAGGAGCAGGCTGGCCTTCTGAGTCCGGAAGACGTGATCACTCTGGATAGCTATCTTGAGGCTGCGGCCGCACCTACCAGCTCAGGAATGACCCCCAAGTAAACCCTGGAAACCGCTAAACAGGGCGTTCAGAGCGCCCCGGTTACTCTCCATGACAGCAAGCGCCGCCGCACCCCGGCGGCGTTTTTCGTTCTCCTGTGAAACCAGCAGCTCTAACTGGGCGATGAGCTCCGCCTCGTTTGCACAACGACAAAGTCCACCGGCCTCCGTGAGGCGAGCAGTGATGTCCTCAAAATTGAACATCGACGCCCCGCACAGCACCGGTATGCCCCATGCGGCCGCCTCCAAAGGGTTATGGCCGCCTCTTTCGATAAAACTGCCACCGATCACCGCAACATCTGCAACGCCAAAAAGCTGGGACAGTTCGCCCAAAGAGTCGAGTAACAAAAGGTCAGTATTTGTATCAACCGCATCTGCGCGGGATCTACGTGCTATCCGCAGCCCTGTGCCCAAGCAAAGCTCATAGACTGTTTCAAAGCGCTCGGGATGTCGGGGCGCAAGCATTAACAAGGCATTGGGATACTGTCCGCGAAGATTAGCGAATGCCGACAGGGCTAACTGCTCTTCACCCTCGTGCGTACTGGCAAAGATAATCACCGGGCGCTCTGACACCGCCCACTGTTCTCGCAAGCCCTGTACCCGCGCACGAATCTTCTCATCAAGCTGAACATCAAACTTGATACTGCCGGTGACCTGCAAACGCCCGGGATCTAAGCCTAACTGCACAAAGCGATCAGCGTCCGCAGCGCTTTGCACACCGACCCAATCCAATGCTTCGAGCATCGCTCGGGTGGTCCGCGGTACTCGTGCATAGCCTGCAGCGGACTTCGCAGACAAACGGGCGTTCGCCAAGAGTGCCTTGCATCCCGATCGACGGGTGTAATGCAGGAGGTTGGGCCATAACTCAGTCTCCATCAAAACGAGTAACTGCGGATTAGCTCGCCGCAAAAACCGTTTAACGGCCCCGGGGGTGTCCCAAGGCGCATAGACATGAAAAACCCGGTCCCCAAACAGGCGCCCAACCTGTGCAGAGCCCGTGGGCGTAGTGGTTGTAATCACCACCCGGTGGTCAGAATATTGCTCCAAAACGCGCTCAATAAGAGGCCTTGCAGCAAGGGTCTCACCCAGGGAAACCGCATGAATCCAGATGCAAGGCCTGACATCGTCCGGCGCTGTAAAAAAACCGAATCGCTCTGCGAGCCGCTCTCGATAGGCAGGTGCCCGGCGCGAACGCAGAAGCATGCGCAACACGATAAAGGGTTGCAGCACTATGAACAGCGCACTGTAGGCAATACGAATCACAGCTGACGCTCAGGCTCCCGAAAGAGTTGCAGCATAACGATCAAAACCAACGCAGACCACAGCTTGCCAGTGACTGCCGCTATCGGTAACTTCGACGCCCCGACAAAGCCGAGCTAAAAACTGTGCCCCAGCATTTCGAACTTTCGCTGCCTATCGATATCGACCAGGTGAAAGGCTTTCTGTCCCATGCAGAGGGAGAAGCCTTGTTTCGCTGTGCAAGCGAGTTGGAGTCAGGCGCGGTCGCCGTGGAAATCGGCAGCTACTGCGGAAAATCAACGGTGTACCTCGGTCTTGGCTGCAAGGCGACCAACAGCACTTTATTCGCGGTAGACCATCATCGCGGCTCCGAGGAGCATCAACCCGGCGAAATGTTTCACGACTCCGCACTCATTGATGACCAGGGGGCCTTTAGTACCCTTGCAAGCTTCCGACGAACGATTAGCGCCGCCGGGCTTGATGATACGGTCATAGCGGTTTTGAGCAGCTCGGCGCAGTTTGCGCAAGCATGGCGGGGCAGTTTAGGGCTGGTCTTTATCGATGGAGGACACAGTCTGGATGCAGCTCTGCTGGACTACCGAAGCTGGGTTGGCTCGATTGCATCCAAAGGGCGATTAGCTATTCACGATGTATATCCCGGCGCCGAAGCCGGTGGGCAGGCACCCATCACCGTCTATCGACTTGCGCTGGCCTCAGGCCTGTTTAAAGAAATTGTCGCTGTGGACAGCTTGAGAATTCTGGAGCGCTTGTAGGGAAGTAAGCACTGACTTTATTCGTTTGTGAGTCGAAACGCCCGCTGGCAGCCGCCCCCGGGCTATCTACCACTGACTTACTTAGCGCGACGAACCAACTCGCCTGACGCAGTGTCGAGCAGTGTCACCTGTGTAAACAGATTCGCAGCGGCGGTGTGCTGCGTAAGCGCATCGGCGGCCAGCAGTACAGCCCCGGCAGTCCAGGTGGGTCGCTCGTTGGGCCAAAGCAGGTCTTCTGCAAACTGATAACCGGTCCAGTAATCGCCCTCATCGCTGCGCCACTGATGCAGCCAACTGTAAAGTTCTGCGGCCCGCGCCCGATCCCCCGAAGCTAGCAAGGCCATCACCAGCTCGCAGGACTCTGCGACGGTTACCCAGGGCTCCTCAACTACGCATCGACAGCCCATGCCGTCTTCTACAAACTCATCCCAACGGGAGGCCAAGCGCTCTCGGGCTTCTGCGCCGGTAACAACGCCGGTAAGCACGGGATAAAACCAATCCATGGAGTAGCGAGACTTGCTCTCCCAGGTTCGATCGAAACGCTCAGGACGATGGCGCAGGGCCTCACCGAGGGCTTTGCGACTTTCGAGAAACTCCGGTCGATCTTCGCCAATGGTGACGGCTATATTGTGAGCGCATTCGAGACTCTTATAAATCGAACTGCAGCCGGTAATGAGCGCGTCGCTACGCGGCGTGCCATCTTCATCCACCGCCCAGTCGATATCTCCGTACGCGGACTGCAATGACATCACAAAGCGCATTGCCCCATCCACGACAGGCCAAAGCTCAGCCAAAAAGTCGCGGTTCTCGCTGATGAGATAGTGGTGCCAGACACCGGTGGCTACATAGGCAACAAAATTCGTTTCGCGCCGTTCGCGATTATCTGGCACGCCATTTCTGTAGGCGGCCCACCAACTGCCGTCGCCAAGCTGCTGCTCGGCCAGCCAGCGATAAGCCCGCTCTGCTGCCTCCCATTCACCGCCTATGGATAGCCCCATGGCGGCTTCGACATGATCCCAGGGGTCCGCATAGTTACCGGGTGACCAGGGTATTTCTCCATTTAACAGCTGGGCATCACGAATCGACGCAATGGTCGGCGCAAGAAAATCCCGGGGAAATAGTCCGGTGGTGAAATAGGGGCCGCTCACTCGCTGCCCTTACGAGAATACATGACGACACTTTTACCAAGAACGGGGTTGAGAGCGCGCTCAAGCACGCGCGTAAACGCTGGTTGGCTCATCATATCCCAGACCAGCAAACGATGATATTGACGCACCAGCCAGTTACGCTCCCGCGATTTCCAGAACAAACACTGCAGCCACCAGTAGATGCTGTGCAGTGCATGGGCCCCATGCTCGTAATAGACAGAAAAGCCGTGCTTCTCTATCTCAAAGCGCAGGCGACCCTTATCGAAAATGCGCAGATGGCCGCCAGGCACCTGGTGATACTCCCGCGATAAGGCCCAACAGATTCTCTCGCACCAGGCACGAGGCACACTGGCACAAAACCGTCCACCGGGCTTCAGAACGCGCGAAATCTCTGCCAATGCGTTGCGATAGTCAGGAATATGCTCCAGCACTTCACTACAGATGACCGCATCAAAGCTTGCGTCTTCAAAGGGGAGTCGCAGCGCATCCCCGACGAGAAGCAAAAACATCGCCGAATTCTCCGACCTTACCTCGGAACCCGCCTCCCCAAGCTCACCGCGAAACTCTGCCATGCGTTCCCGGGCCGTTGCGAGGTCTTTGAGAGACAGATCTACACCCACCGCATCCATGCCATCGAGCGCACAGGCAGCAATCACATGTCGCCCTTCGCCACAGCCAAGGTCCAGCACTCGCTGCCCAGGCCGCATGGGGAAAAAATTGCGATCAAGGGTTTGCATCAGCAATTACCCCCCGATAATAGCGAACCATCTGTTCGCCACAGACAGTCCAGCTAAAGGTATCAAGAATGCGCTGACGCCCGACCTGAGCCAATCGTTCGCGCTCCTCGGCATCTTCCAGCAGCGCTGAGATCGCCTGCGCCAAAGCATCCGCATCAGCACTAGGGACCACTACCCCCGCGTCCCCGACGATCTCCGGCAGAGCCCCACCATCGGTGGAGACCACGGGAACCGCGCAGGCCATCGCTTCTCCCGCAGGAAGACCAAAACCTTCATAAATCGACGGGATAACCGCCACCGTTGCTTCGGCGTAATGTCGCACCATCTCTCCCGTACTGATGCCGGAGATAAATCGTACGCGCTCCCGAATGTTAAGCCGATCCAGCAGTTGTTCTGTTTTACCACCGGGCTGGGGCCGACCCACAACCAACAATTCCAGATCGGGATAGTCTGCAAGTAGTGAAGCGTAGGCCTTGAGCAGGTAGCGCAAGCCCTTGAGCGGGGCATCCGCCGAGGCAGTGGCCATCAAGCGATTCTGACGGCGCTGTATCTCGCCATGGGGTCGAAACACCGCCGTATCGATGCCGTTGTACACCAGGTCAATCTTATCTTCCGACAATCCAAAATCTGCGGCGATGTCGTCGCGAGACTGCTGGGATACGGTAATCACATGGCGCAACTTGCGCACGACCTTACCCTGCATAGTCAAAAACGAATGCCAGCGACGCACTAACAAGCGCTCATGCCAGGTCCGCGCCGCTCTAAGTGCAATGCGCAGGTCGTGGGTGATCGGGTGGTGCACGGTAGTGACCAAAGGAAAGCCCTCACTCTGTAACTTGAGCACGCCATAGCTGAGGCTTTGGTTGTCATGAATAAGGTCGTAGTGCCGACCTTCTTTATGGAGGTACTTCCTTACGCGCCGTCCAAAGGTATAAGGCTCGGCAAACCCTCCTGTGAGCTTGCTCATCCACTCGATCATATCGCTTAGGGAAAGCAGGTGTCGCGGACGCAAAGAGCCAAGACCATGGGTAAACAGGTCCAGACTGGGTATGTGGATCAGACGCACGCGGGGGTCGAGCTCGGGGTAGGGTGGACCCGAAATGACATCAACCTCATGCCCTGCCTCGACCAGGGCCTTGCTCAGGTAATGCAGATAGATGCCCTGGCCCCCACCGTGGGGCTGGCTGCGATAGCCAAGCAAGGCAATGTGCAAACGACCGGACATGAAGCTCCGAGGGAGATGAAGAAGTTTGAAACAGCCGCGCATTGTATACACCGCAGGCATTGGTACAAGCATTGCCAAAACGCCTGAAAGAACAGGCGAGGGCCCTCGTATTTGTCCGTCCTGTGACTCGCATCCCAGTGCGGACTAAAACTTTAGGGACCGGGACTCAGCTCACACGACAGACCCCAAGGGTCGCGGATATACTAAGCGTCTTAATAACAGTCATGGACGTAAAACTATGAGCGAGACAGCCTACAAGGGCATCATTCTCGCCGGCGGCTCAGGTACGCGACTTCACCCACTTACCAGCACGGTAAGTAAGCAGCTCATGCCGGTTTATGACAAACCAATGATCTACTATCCCCTGGCGACGCTCATGGAAGCCGGGATCCGCGACGTGCTGATCATCACCACCCCCCGGGACCAAAAAGCCTTTGCCGATTTGCTTGGCGGCGGAGAACAGTGGGGCATTAACATCAGCTATGCGGTGCAACCCAGCCCCGATGGTCTGGCCCAGGCGTTTATTCTCGGCGCCGACTTCGTGGGTAACAATCCCGTAAGCCTGGTACTGGGCGACAACATTTTCTATGGCGACGGTTTTTCGAAAAGCCTGCGTCATGCGGCAGAGCGCAAAAACGGTGCTTCGGTCTTTGCCTATTATGTCAATGATCCCGAGCGTTACGGTGTGGTGGATTTTGACAGCGACGGAGTAGCCAGCAATATCGAAGAAAAACCGGCAAACCCCCGATCGCACTATGCGGTGACCGGCCTGTACTTCTACGATAATGATGTCGTCGACATCGCTAAAAACATTCAACCGTCGCCGCGAGGGGAGCTCGAGATTACCGATGTAAACCTCGCCTACTTGAAACGCGGCGATCTCCACGTCGAGGTCATGAGTCGCGGCACGGCCTGGCTGGATACGGGCACTCACAACTCTCTTTTAGACGCGGCCAACTTTATCCGCGTCGTGGAAGAACGGCAGGGACTCAAGATCGCCTGCCCCGAAGAAGTCGCCTATCGCATGGGATACATTGATGCCGAAGGCCTCCAGGCCCTGGCTGCACCTCTCATCAAGAGTGGCTATGGAGAATATTTGATGGGTCTGCTTCGCGAAGAAGGAGCGGTTCGCAATGCAGTTTGAGGCCACCAGTCTTCCTGGCGTCTATTTACTGACGCCCAAAGTGTTTGGCGACGAGCGCGGATTTTTTATAGAGAGCTGGAACGCCGAAGAGTTTCGGAACGCGGGTTTTGATCTGAATTTTGTCCAGGACAATCACAGCCGCTCCGCCCAGGGCATTCTCCGCGGCCTGCACTATCAAACCAAGCACACTCAGGGAAAGCTGGTGCGAGTCACCGCCGGCAGTGTTTACGATGTCGCTGTGGACCTCCGAGAAGACTCACCTACCCTCGGCCAATGGTACGGCGTCACCCTGGATGCCAAAGATCAGCAAATGCTATGGGTCCCGCCGGGGTTTGCCCACGGCTTCTATGTCACATCCGAGTACGCTGATTTTCAGTACAAATGCACAGACAAGTACGATCCGGGCAACGAAGTCATTATTGCCTGGGATGACCCCAGCCTTGCTATCGAATGGCCCTTGGTGGACGGACGGCCACCGTCACTGTCTGCAAAGGATCAAACGGGAATGTCATTTGGGGACGCGCCGCGACTTCGCTAGCACTTCTGGAGGTTCCAACTTGGGGCTAAGCCTCAGGGCTGCAAAAGCCGAAAGATTATGCTCCCTGCCAACTCCTCTGCGGGCTTTAACATGGGCGGCGCTGGGATATCTGGTAAACGCTGTGTTGCCATCGCCCCGGTCAAATGCGTCACAGGCTCAAGGCACAGCAAGGGCTTAGCAACAGGCCTGAAGACATGGAGCGCAGCAAAAACCGGATCCGAAGAAAGCTCAAGAACTCGATCGCTCCACTCCATCCGCACGCTGTTTCGCCAGCCGTCGAAATCGCTATCCATACCTGCGTAAGGCAAAACTCCAGCGGCTAGGTCCGCGCACTCCTGCGCCCCTGCCATATAGGCATCCGGCAAGCCCGTGTCAGTCACCGGTAAAAACGCCGTGGTCTCGGCCGTTACGCCGAGTAAATCTTTGCTGGGAAACGCAGGGTGCAAACCCAGGCCCGCCGGCATCGCTTCGCTGCCGAGATTTATCAGACTCATTTGTATCCGCAGTTCCCGAGGTGCAAGGACGACACTCAAAGCTGCTCGGTACTGCCAGGGCCAGGGATCATCACTGCCGTCATAACTTAACTGCAGTGACTGAGCATCTCGGTCATCAACCTGCCACGGTGCTTGCCAGGCATAACCATGGATGGGGTGGGCGGACAGGTCCGGACGATTAGCAACAAGTCTCGCACTACTTTGCTCAAGCGCCCCATAAGCGACGCGATTGGCAAAAGGTATGAGAGGGAAGCACGCCGGTGTTCCTATTGATGCAGCGAGACCTTCGTCCACAAGCCAATCCTGCCAATGGCCGCCGCGTTGCGACTGAAGCACAAGGAGCGCCGCTCCCGCCCGAGGATCAATCTCCGCTCGCAGATCCGCGTGCTCAAGACACACCGTACTCGCCGAGCCAGGGGAGGTACTCACGTTTCAGGGAGGGAGAGCATCAGTAAACCGCCCGGTGTCTCTGCTCTTTCTGCGCCTTCAGGCCTGAACTAAAGGCCGCCACCAGTCTTCGTTCGCTAGATACCAGTCCAGGGTGCGCTCAATACCCGTCTCAAAGGTCTCGGCGGGGGAGTACCCCAGCTCGTTCATGATCCGACTCGCATCAATAGCGTAGCGCCAGTCATGTCCGGCTCGATCCGTGACAAATCGAATAAGACTCTCGGCGGACTCACCGCGGCTTTGGGGTGCCTCAGGGAACCGCTGCTGCAAATCGGGATCCGCAGCAAACCTCGCGTCCAGACGCTCGCACAGCAAATTCACAATCGCCAGATTGTTCCACTCGTTGTTACCACCGATGTTGTAGCACTCACCCACCTCGCCTTTATCCAGCACGAGCTCGATACCCCGGCAGTGATCCTCGACGTAGAGCCAATCGCGAATATTGCTGCCATCGCCATAAACGGGCAGCTCCCGTCCCCGAAGAATATTGGTCAGGCACAGGGGAATCAGTTTTTCGGGGAAGTGAAAAGGACCGTAGTTGTTGGAGCAATTGCTGGTGCTTACCTGTAATCCGTAGCTATGCAGATAAGCGCGCACCAGGTGATCCGACGCGGCCTTACTCGCAGAGTAGGGTGAGTTCGGCTGATACTGCTGGGCTTCGAAAAACCCCGGCGCATCCGGAGCGAGTGAGCCATAGACCTCGTCCGTGGACACATGATGAAAGCGATGGGGTTTTCCATCGCCCTCTAACCAAACGTTCCGCGCGGCTTTGAGCAGACTATGGGTACCCATGATGTTGGTTTCGAGAAAGGCGTCAGGACCGCTAATGGACCGATCAACATGACTCTCAGCGGCAAAGTGCACGACGGTATCCACCGCCTCGTTGCGCATGAGCTTTGTCACTGTGGGCTCGTCACAAATGTCGGCGTGGACAAAACTGAAGTTATCCTTGTCTTCGACGGCAGCAAGATTTGCGCGATTCCCCGCGTAGGTCAGCGCATCGTAGGCAATCACTCGATCCTCGGGGTGAGCGCCGAGCCAGTAATGCACAAAATTAGATCCAATGAATCCCGCAGCTCCGGTTACCAGTAGAGTCTTAGCCATGATCCGTCTCCTTAAGTCGTGTGAGAACGGCGCGCAATTGGCTGCGCCAGTGCGTCGGCTGAAGCTCAAAATCCCGCCAACTCAGAGTTTTGTCCAGCACGCTGTAAGCCGGGCGCGATGCCGGTGTCGGGTAGTCCTCGGTGCGGATGGGAGTTACCACCGCCATTTTTTGTAACAAGCCCATAGCGATGGCTTCTTCACCAATCGCCTGCGCAAAGTCATACCAGCTGCAAACACCCGCATCACTCCAATGGTAAATCCCCGTGAGGGCAGGATGTGCCGCCGCAGCCCAAAGTGCCGCAGCTAGAGAGAAGGCATCCGTCGGCGTGCCCACTTGGTCCGATACAACGCTAATGTGGTCATGGGAACCATGGAGCCGAAGCATGGTGCGCATGAAATTCTGGCCGTCGTGAGAATAAACCCAGCCCGTGCGAAGAATCAGGGCGTTAGCGCGGGACTCCAACACGGCCTGCTCGCCTGCCCGCTTACTCTCGCCGTACACGCCCAGGGGCGCAGTGACAGCATCAACGGGATAAGGGGCACTGCGCGAACCATCAAATACAAAGTCCGTAGAAACATGAAAAAACCGAATTCCGCGAGCAGCGCAGGCTCGGGCCAGTAAACCCGGGGCCTCGGCATTCGCCGCAAATGCAGCGTCTGGCTCATCTTCTGCACGATCAACGGCAGTGTAGGCAGCGGCATTAATAACGAGCTGTGGCATCTGGGCTTCGAGCACCGCCTCGACCGCAGCAGGATCAGAAATGTCGCAGTCGTCCCTGCGAAGGGCGCAAAGCTCTGTAGAGTCAGGAGCAGTCGCACTCAAGGCGGCGCCCAGCTGCCCCCCTGCGCCCGTCACCAATACCTTCAAGGGTTGACCCTCAGACATACGCAGCGCTACCAAAAAATTGCGTCATGGCTAGTCCGCCTTTATGTGAGCATCCAGCCAGTCGCAGAGCTCGCCCAGCACTTTGGCCTGCTCTGGCTCGTTAAATATTTCGTGATAAAGGCCCGGATACAAACGCAGGGTCTTATCGCTGCTCCCTACGCTATCAAAGAAATGCTGAGATCCCCTCGCAGCGGCCATGACATCGCCTTCCCCATGCATCACGAGCACTGGCAGCGAAATTTCCCCGCGGCGCTTTTCCAGATTCCCCATGGCGTCAAACAGCTCCGCCAGCAAGCGCGCCGAGGTCTTGCCGCTATGCACCAGAGGGTCTTCCTGATAGCGACGCACAACCTCTGCATCGCGGCTCACCTGACTGGCATCCAACTGCAAAGCACCAAATTTTGGCACGATGGTCGCCAAAATCTTGTTGATAAAAATCTCTAGACCACTGGGAGGCTCAGGCACCTCGAAAGCAGCGCCAGAAAAGGCGGCGCCTGCAAACCGGGACGGCCTCTCAAGGAGATAATTGCCGGCAATCAACCCTCCCATGCTGTGCCCGATAATGAAGCAGGGAACCCCTTCGTAGTCCATAGCTATCATGTCTCGCAGAGCATCGAGGGCAGGGTAAAAGTCCGCAAACTTGCTGATAAAACAACGGTGTCCCGGGCTGTGGCCGTGGCCAGGGTGATCCGGCGCAAAGCTGGCAATATTGCGTGCGGCCAAAGCCTCGGCAACATGCTGATAGCGACCGCTATGCTCGCCAAGGCCGTGCACAATGAGTGCGACAGCGCGAGGGGACTCCACATCCCAGCGGCGATAGAAAACACCGCTGTCCAGGCTTAGTTCCGTTACCGGGAGCTCGGCGTTTTCACTCATAGCTTTATCTCTATTTTGATTTATGCGCTCAGGCGACGGGAGTCAGCCAATCTGCATTCTGCGGTCGATTACCGCGCACCGCATCAAAGTACATCGACTGCATCTGTTCCGTAATGGGACCACGGCTGCCGCTACCGATTTCGCGCCCGTCTAGCATCCGAATAGGAACAACTTCTGCCGCCGTGCCCGTAAAGAACGCTTCATCCGCGACGTAGACCTCGTCTCTGGTGATACGACGCTCAACTATCTCCAGGCCCAGTTCCTGTGCAAAGGCGAACACCGTGCCTCGGGTGATACCGTCCAAACAGGAGGTGAGTTCCGGCGTGTGGATTTTTCCTCGACGGACTATAAACACGTTCTCACCACTGCCTTCGGCAACATAGCCTTCGTTATCCAGAAGGAGTGCTTCTTCAGCGCCGGAATCCAGCGCCTCCCGCAATGCCAGCATAGAGTTGATGTAGTTGCCGTTGGCCTTGGCTTTACACATGGTGATATTCACGTGGTGGCGAGTATAGGACGACGTTCGCACTTTGATTCCCCGTGCCACGGCTTCGGGATCCATGTAAGACGGCCACTCCCAGGCGGCAACCATCACGTGTGTCTTAAGCCCGTCCGCGCGCAGACCCATACCTTCGGAACCGTAAAAACACATGGGCCGCAGGTAGGCTTCCTCCAGATTGTTCTCCCGAACCACAGCGCGCTGCGCCTCGTTCAGGGTTTCCCGATCAAAAGGCATATCCATGGTGAGGATTTTTGCAGAGTTAAACAGGCGATTGGTGTGCTCATTAAGCTTGAAGATACAGCTGCCCCGATCGGGAGTGTTGTAGGCACGAACGCCCTCAAATACACCCAGACCATAATGCAGCGTATGCGTCAGCACGTGCACCTTGGCCTCGCGCCAGGGAATCATCTCCCCGTCGAGCCAGATAGTGCCGTCGCGATCCGCAAAATTCATGTTGTTCTCCTACTCACTCTTCGTGTTTTCCGATGGGCCCAAACGGACGCTCAGCATTCATCGGTGCTATATCTTCGTCGTCGCCTCTCTGGACGGTCGCAAACAGCGATTCCCAGGCAAGCTGTACATCATTCCGCTGTGTCGCAAACTGCGACGCATCTACTGTCCGTGACTGCTGCTGCAGCGCCAACTGATGAGTAGCGCTCCGCAACTCGAGATAGGCCTGTACCAGAGCCTGACACTGTTCCTTCTGCAAATAGCCGCTTTGTGCCAGTACTTCGAGAATTCGGACGTTGTCTGACCAATCAGCCAAGGTCGGATTTTGCGACGCCCAGGCGAGGACGGCGTATTGCACCATAAATTCGATATCCACGATACCGCCGAAGCCCTGCTTGAGGTCCAGGTCCGAGTCCTCGATACCCACATGGGCGTGAGCGCGCATTTTCTCACGCATCGACACCACTTCTTGGGCCAGAGCATCTCTGTCTCGGGACTCACAAAGAATAATCCGCCGAAGAACTTCCACTTTTTCTGCCAGCACCTCGTCACCTGCAACCGGCCGCGCGCGAACCAGTGCCTGATGCTCCCAGGTCCAGGCTTCGTTCCTCTGATATTGCTCGAAGGCAGCCAGCGTGGATACCAGCATCCCCGACGCACCCGAGGGACGGAGTCGCATATCGATTTCATAGAGCTGGCCTAGGCCCATTCGGGTCTCGAGGATGTGGATCATTTTTTGGCCCAATCGGAGATAAAAGGTCGCGTTATCAATGGACCGATCGCCGTCGGTGTAGCCACCGCTGGTCGCGTCGTAGATAAAAACCAAATCGAGATCAGAGGCATAGCTCAGCTCAATGCCGCCGAGCTTGCCGTAGGCCAGGACCACAAACCCCCGGCCGGTACTCTCTCTCGATGGCTCACCGTAGCGCAGAGATAGCTGTGCCCAGGCCAGTGCCAATACCTGCTCCAGACACACTTCCGCAATAAAACTGAGTTTGTCACTCACCTTCATCAGCGGGAGACGACCGGACAATTCACTCGCCGCCACCCGCAGAACCTGCGAGGCCTTGAAGTAGCGCAGGGCATCCATATGCCCTTCCAGGTCATCAACGGTCAGTCTCGCCAACTGTTGACGCAACTCAGACTGCAGGACCTCACGTTCAGGTGCGGTGTACAGGCTCGCGCGGTCGAGTAATTCATCCAGCAGCGCTGGACGACTGGTGAGCTGCTCAGCAATCCAGGGGCTCGCCCCGCAGAGTGCTGCAAGATCAGCCAGTGCCGGTGGATTCTCAATCAGTAATAACAAGTAGGCGCTGCGCCGGGCCACCGCGTTAACCAAAGGCAAAGCACGTTCCAGAGCCAGATCCGGGTGCTCAGAGTCTGCGCAGGCCTGCACCAGCATAGGCATAAAGCGATCGAGGCGCTCCCGTCCTTCTGTTTGCAGCGTCTGTATCCGCTTGGACTCAAACAGCGCGCGCAGGCTCTGGGCAAGGCCTTCCGAATCCTGATAGCCAAGGCTCGCTAACTGCTCGGGGTCGCAATCTGCCTGCCATAAGTTGCTATTTTCGGGGGTTGCCGGAGCGTCCTCTGCCTCGGCAATAAGCGCGGCGAAGTGTCCAGCAACACGCTCGCGATGCCCATCCAGGACACTCAGGAACTCCGGGTATTGGGCAAACCCCATACCGTGCGCAAGCGCAACCTGCGCTGTGGGGTTGTCTGGAAGCTCCTGCGTTTGGCGGTCCTCCCAGGCTTGTATTGCATGCTCCACATCCCGCAGGAATAAATAGGCTGTCTGCAGCTCCTCCACCACTGATTCCGGAAGGCAACCCAGTCGGCCGCACTCCACCAGAACCGTCGATAGCTCCCGGTGTTGCAGAGCTGTGTCTCGTCCACCGCGAATCAGCTGAAAACACTGGCCAATAAATTCGATTTCCCGAATACCGCCGGAGCCGAGCTTTACATTCCCCTGCAATCCTCGCCGGCGAACTTCTGCCACGATCAGTTGCTTCATGGAGCGCAGACTTTCGATAGCGGAGTAATCCACATAGCGGCGATAAACAAAGGGCTGGAGACATGCCATGAGCGCCTGTCGATCGACGTCGCGCCCCGTAACAGGCCGAGCCTTGATCAGCGCGTAGCGCTCCCAGTCTCTCCCCTGTTCCTGATAGTAAGCCTCAAGAGCCGGAAAGCTCTGCACGAGAGAGCCACTCTCGCCGTAAGGCCGCAGGCGCATATCCACACGAAAAACAAAGCCCTCGGCAGTGACCGGATCCAGAAGCGCGATCAACGCGCGCCCCACTCGCGTAAAGAACTCCTCGTTACTAATAGAGCGTCGAGCTCCCTCGGTCTTTCCGCCCTCGGGATAGGTAAAAATCAGATCGATGTCCGAGGAAAGATTGAGCTCATGGGCGCCAAGTTTGCCCATGGCCAACACGACCAGGTTTTGCGGTTCACCGCTTTGACTGCCGATAGGCTCACCGAACTTAGCTTTCAGTTCATCGGTGCAGTGTTTAAGGCCGAGGGAAATACAGGCGTCTGCCAGCCAGGAAACGTCTCGCGTGGTTTCGAGGGTGGACGCGAGTCGATTGAGATCACGCCAGATAATGCGCAGCATTTGGCGCTGCCTGAAACGCCGCATAACAATGCCGGGCTCATCGTCACTGCGAAACAGTAATTCGCCCAGCTCTGACTCCAGCTCCCCCTCCCGCAGGGGAGTTTCGAGATGACCCGCAGTGACAAGCTGTACGATGAGCCAAGGTCTTCGGCGGAGGCTCTCTGCCGCGTAGCGCGAGCCGGCAAGCACCGTTTCCAGCTGCTTTGTAAAGCCCGTCTGCTCATGCAGCGACTCCAGCACAGCTTGCTCGGCAGGACCCACCGCATCCACGATTGCTGCCCAGGCCTGCTCAACAATTATCTTCAGATCGTCCGGCAAAGACGTATGTTGATTCACAAACTCAAGACCTACTGGCTTATCGCTGGGGCAACTCGCAGAACCTCTTCTACGGTCGTTTCGCCGCGGGCAACACGAGCGGCACCACTCACACGCAGAGACTGCATACCCTCGCTAAATGCGACATTGCGAAGACGGGCGGTATTAATGTCCGCGACAATTTCTTCCTGTACGGCGGGGCTATTCACCAGGACCTCATAGATGCCACGCCGTCCGCGATACCCCGTCTCCCGGCAGCTTTTGCAGCCCACGGGCTCATAAATTACATCGGGCGGCGGAACGTCAAAGGGTTGCACCAGTTCCCGCCAACCCTGCACATCCGGCGCTTTGGCAGTTTTACAGTCATCACACAGAATTCGCACAAGTCGCTGGGACATAATGCCGCGCAAGGTCGCCTTGACGAGATAGGCGGGTGCGCCAAGTTCGAGCATACGGGACACCGAACTGGGAGAGTCGTTGGTATGCAGCGTAGACAGCACTAAATGACCCGTAAGCGCGGCCTGAATCGCCATGTTGGCGGTTTCCAGATCACGAATCTCACCGATCATGATGATGTCGGGGTCCTGGCGCATGAGCGTTCGCACCCCGGTGGAGAAATCCAGATCAATGCCATGATTAACCTGCATCTGATTAAACGCGCCCTCGACCATTTCGATAGGATCTTCAATGGTGCAGACATTCACCGCGGAGGTCGCGAGCTGGCGCAAAGTCGAATAAAGCGTCGTGGTTTTTCCCGAGCCGGTGGGCCCTGTAACTAACACAATGCCGTTCCCCGTGCCGGTCATGGCATGCCATCGGGCGAGATCATCCGCGGCCAGACCCAGCTCCTCAAAACTCTTGTGCAGCACTTCCGGATCAAAAATTCGCATAACCAACTTTTCACCGAAGGCCGTAGGCAGCGTGGAGAGACGCAGCTCAACCTCTGCACCGCCCGGAGTGCGGGTCTTGAGTCGTCCATCCTGGGGACGGCGTTTTTCAGCGACATCCATGCGCCCCAGAATCTTGATCCGGCTGGTCACAGCTGCGCAGACCTGCTCAGGAAGCTCGTAGACTGTGTTCAATACCCCGTCGATGCGAAAGCGCACGTTGCCAACATCGCGTCTGGGTTCAATGTGGATGTCACTCGCTCTCTGTTCAAAAGCGTATTGCAAAAGCCAGTCCACAATACTCACGATATGTTGATCGTTTGCGTCGGGCTCGCGCATGGAGCCCAGTTCAAGCATCTGCTCCAGATTGCCGATATTGCCCGCAGTGCCGCCCTTACCTGCATCCCGAGCACCGCGTACGGATCCCGCCATGGTGTAGAACTCGGCGGTATAGCGCTGAAGGTCGCGGGGATCTGTCAGTACGCGGCGAATCTGCTTACGCAGTACCTGCTCCAAGTTCGTCTGCCAGGCGCGCTGATAGGGCTCGGCGCTCGCAATGACCACCTCGTCATCATTGACGTCCACGGCGAGAATGCGATGTCTCTCGGCAAAGGCCCGGGACATAACTTCCGAAACCTCGGCAACCTTGATCTTCAAAGGATCGATTTCTACCACCGCCTGGCCAGTTCGCTGACTCAACCAGGCCAGCAGCGCTGTCATATTTAACGTCTGCTCGGGGTGTTCGAGGTCCTTCAGTTTTTGCTTGGCGAGAAAAACCAGCGGATGAATGGCGCCGGGAGACAGGCCCTGAAGACGACGGAGATCCCCGGCCGCTATGCGGCCATCTCTGAGCAGCCCCTCCAGAAGGACTTTTAGCGTGAGCCGGCCCTCGAGCGGCTCGATGTTCTCCGGCTTAAGCATGCGAAAAACCCTTAGTTTCACGGCAAATAGCGCAGGCGCATGCTATCACAGCCCGGTGCTCTGACCTCGCCCAGAGGGCAATATAACCTTATATAAAATGGGGGTATAATTCACCGTTATAGACAAGACAGGCAGCGCAAGCAGACCTATACTTCGCGCTTTCGCGAGACTAGAGATTTCGGTTTCATGACGAGTCCTTTGGGCAAGCTGATTGGCCGGTCACCTATCCGGCCAATTCAAGAGCATATGCAGCTCGCGCAGGAAACTGTGCAGCTCCTTTGTGAGCTGTTGGCCGCCAGTGCGGATCAGGACTGGACGCGCGTCGCCGAGATACATAGCGTCATCGACAGTACCACCGCGGATGCTCGTAAGCTGCTAAGAGAAATACGTCAACACCTGCCTCGAGGCCTGCTTCTTGCCATGCCGCGCCCGGATCTCCTGGAGCTCCTTGATATTCAAAACCGCATCACCGTTTGCGTGCATGACATTGCCCGACCGGTGGCGTTGAGGGGTATGCAGTTCCCACCCCAGCTCCAGACCATTCTCGACAAACACTGCAGTCTCCTCGCGGCAACCGTCGGTCAGGCACTGACGTCAATCCGGGAGCTCGACGAGCTCATCACCGAAGGCTTTGGCAAACGCGAGCGCAAGATCATGGAGAAGATGCTGAACTCCCTTGAGCGACAGGTGCGACGCTGTGACGCGCAGCAGCAGCGTCTTGTTCGCCAACTGTGCAAGACCGAAGACAGTTTTCCGGTGCTGGACGCCGTTTTTTACTATCAGATCGCTGCATCACTAGCCCAATTGGCTGATGCTTGCGGGGAAGTGGGCGAGCAGCTTGAACTGCTCTTGGCAAGCTAGTCTGAACTAAACCTACGGGTATTCGATCTTGGAAATTATTGCTGCCTACGGCCCCCAGTTTTTGGGTCTCGCCTGCATAGCCGGGTTCTTCATGGCCTGGGGTATTGGTGCTAATGACGTAGCCAATGCCATGGGCACCTCCGTGGGCTCTGGCGCGCTGACGATCCGTCAAGCGATTCTCATTGCGATTGTTTTTGAGTTTCTGGGTGCCTACCTTGCCGGCGGTGAAGTTACCGAGACCATTCGCAAGGGCATCATCGATCCCAGCTTACTCGAAGGATCTCCTGAACTTTTGGTGTACGGCATGATGTCAGCCCTGTTTGCCGCGGGCACCTGGCTCTTAATTGCCAGCGTCCGAGGTTGGCCGGTTTCCACCACACACTCCATTGTCGGTGCCATCGTAGGCTTCGCCGCGGTCGGGATCTCCGTAGACTCGGTGAACTGGAGCCAGGTAGGCACTATCGCCATGAGCTGGGTGATCTCACCAGTACTTGCCGGAAGCATCTCTTTTGCGCTGTTTATGAGCGTCAAAGTGTTTATTCTCGACAACGACGACCCCTTTGTCCGCGCAAAGCGACTCATTCCTGTCTATATGTGGATCGTGGGCTTCATGATCTCCATGGTTACCCTACTCAAAGGCTTGAAGCATTTGGGCCTGGAACTGGATTTTGGACTCGGGTCAAAATTTGCTAACGCGATACCCCTGTCATTCGGTATCGGCTTCGTGGTGGCGGTGTTTGGCGCGGTACTCCTTAGAAAAATTCCTTTTGAGCCAAACGAGGACAATCGCTTTGCCAGCGTAGAGCGCGTCTTCGGCGTACTCATGATGTTTACCGCGTGCTCCATGGCTTTTGCTCACGGCTCCAACGATGTTGCCAACGCCATTGGTCCCATCGCCGCGGTCACCAGCATTGTGCAGTCCGGTGGGGCAGTTAACGCCACTGCGGTCATGCCCGGCTGGATTCTGCTCATAGGCGCCCTGGGCATCGTTGCCGGTCTCACCACCTATGGCTGGAAGGTTATCGCCACTGTAGGCAACAAAATTACTGAACTCACACCCTCTCGAGGCTTTGCTGCGACACTCGCCGCAGCCTCTACTGTCGTGTTTGCCTCGGCAACGGGTCTGCCAATCTCCACAACGCATACCCTTGTAGGGGCGGTGCTGGGCGTCGGCCTTGCCCGGGGTATCGCGGCCATCGACCTGCGGGTCATCGGCTCCATTTTCGTAAGCTGGCTCATCACGCTCCCCGCCGGCGCCATACTGGCGATTATTTTCTTCTTTACCCTGCGCGGGATTTTTGGCTAAGGCCCATCCGCTTCGGCGTTCTCCACTTTTGTAGCCCAAGCGCTGTATCCTCTACCCATGACCGACCCACAAAACTCACCTATCTCCTGGTTCCGAAACACCGCGCCTTACATCAACAGGCATCGCGGCTCGACCTTCGTGATCGTGATCCCCGGAGCCGTTCAGGAGAGTAATGCTCTGGGGCGTCTACTTCACGATGTCGCTTTACTTAGCAGTCTGGGGGTGCGCCTGATACTGGTTTTCGGCAGCCGTCCACAGATAAACCGCCGCTTGGAAGAGGCCGGTATCAAGAGCGCTCTCCACAAAGATCAGCGTATTACCGATAGCGAGATACTCCCTCATGTGCTTCAGGTGATTGGCGCGCAGCGGATTGAGCTCGAGGCCCTGCTTTCGCTCAGCTTGCCCAATTCGCCTATGCAGGACGCGAAGCTGCGCGCAGCTTCAGGCAACTTTGTTATGGCGCAGCCCCTGGGTGTCGTTGACGGCATAGACCATCATCTGACGGGCCGCGTGCGACGCATCGATTGCGAGGGCATCGAGTCTTTACTCGACAGCGGCAGCCTCGTGCTTTTGTCATCTGTGGGTTACTCGCCCACCGGAGAGGCCTTTAACCTGAGCCTTGGCGATGTGGCAATTAGCGCCGCGCGGGATCTAAAAGCCGACAAGCTGATCATTCTTGCCAGCGGGGAGGGGATTCACGACAGCGATGGCGCATTGATCAAGCAATACGCAGTGGATCAGGAAGGCGCTCTCACATCACAAGACGACGAGGAAAACCGACTCCTGAGTATTGCCTGCGACGCATGCCATGCCGGTGTTCCCCGCAGTCACATCGTAAGTTTTAATAACCCCGACGCTTTGCTGGGTGAACTCTTCACTACGGATGGAAGCGGCACACTGGTGACCAGTCGTCCTTACGAACAGTCGCGCTGGGCGAGTATTGGAGATGTGGGCGGTGTTTTGGAGCTCATAGCACCACTGGAGGAATCGGGCGTCCTGCTCAAGCGTTCGAGGGAATTACTCGAAACTGAGATTGGGCGTTTTCGCATTCTGGAGCGCGATGGCCGCACCATCGCCTGTGCCGCGCTCTATCCCTTTGCCGAGCAACAAAGCGCCGAACTCGCCTGTATCGTCTCGCATCCGGATTATCGCGGGGAGCAAAGAGCCCGCCGTCTTTTACAGGAGCTGGAATACGAGGCTTTGACCCAGGGTCTCACCGAAGTCTTCGTTCTCACCACGCAAACGGCTCATTGGTTTCTTGAGCAGGGCTTTGTAGAAGGCTCATTGGATCAACTACCTCCCGCGCGTCAGGCTCTATACAACCTGCAACGCAACTCGAAGGTGTTTTTTAAGGCGCTGACCCAAGACGCCTAGGGCGATGCTAGCGGGCTGCGGCTAACGGGCTGTTGATCAGCGGCTCGCTCTCACTGATGAGAAGTTCTAAATCCTCGCGCAGTGCCGCTAGCTTCTTGCGTAAACGAACATCCTGCTTCTCAGTTCGATCGTTCACCACGTCGACAATTGCTGCCTGCACTGTCCTCTGGTTGTGGTCATATAAAGCTTGCACCTCGGGGTCGAGATTATTCTCCCACTCCTCAACCAGAGACCTGGTCCGCTGCTGCCAGCCCGGCTCCCGTTCGAGAATCTGAGCAAGCTCTGCGGTCCAGACACTGCGTTCACGCAGCCACACGGCATCTGATCGCCTAAGCTCGTTCGCTGCAGCCCGCACACGATCCAATTGCTCGCCGTTCAATCGTCCCAGATAATCTTTGAGGGTGTCTTCAAGACTGTCCGCCGCGTCGTCGCGCATTTCTTCATCATCGCGATCCAGATACTTGCGCTCGTACTTCCGCTGCTTTTTATCCATCACCGCCATGAAGTCCCGAAGCTGCTCGTCGCTCAAATCTTCGGCGAGCAGCAGGAGCTGCTCCAGAGCCGGCTCTCGTACTCGAAGCCACGCATCCTCGGCGCGATCAGCATAGCCCTGTAACTGGACTACGCTCAGGTCTGACGCTAGATCGGCTTCGACATCGTTTAAAAAATCCAAATAGCGCGGCAGCTCTTCTCGGCGATGCCAGTCCAGAAGCACCTCAAGCTGCGCATCAAAGGCCTTGGACTGGGCTCTGTCCAGATCAACATAGCGCTCGAGATACCAGGACAGCAGAAAATCCAGGCGATTGTAGACAAAGGTTGTGCTGCTGCATGCGACAACCAGCAGCAGCAAAGGGCCCAGCAAATACCATCGCCAGGTGCGCAGGCCTTGTCTGACATTCGAGAACATTGCGTGATTACTCGTAGTCAAAGCCTTCGGTGGCAAACAGCATCTCGGGGTTGCGAAAGCACTTGAACTCCAGGTGATTGCCCGCAGGATCGCGAACAAAGCAGGTGCGCTGCTCGCCCTGCCGACCAGCAAAGCGTGTGGTCGGCGCTATCGCATAATCCACACCGGCAGCCTCCAGACGACCCTGCAGTGCATCCCAGTCGTCCCACTCCAGCACCACACCAAAATGGCTTGCAGGCACGGCTTCACCGTCCACGGGATTACGTGCCACGGCGGGCAGGTCTTCCCTCGCGACCTTATGCACAACCAGCTGATGTCCATAAAAGTCGTAATCGGTCCAGCGGGGTGACGCCCGCCCTCGCGGGCAGCTCAGAATCTGGCCGTAAAAAGTCTCGGCAGCATCCAGGTCATCCACAGGAAGTGCTAAATGAAAGGCTGTGCTTGGCATAGAAATTCCAGTTTCGATATTTAGCGCAAAAAAGCTGTCTTAGGGAATCATAGCGAGTCTTTTGCCCAGGGGAAGCCGCTACTGACAAATTCCCTGTGCTAATGTGCGGCGTTTACTGATGATGGCCAAAACATGCTCGGTTTAGAAGAACTTTCCCTGCGTTTTGTAAATGCGGTTTGGGGTACCCCGCTGGTGGCGCTGCTCCTCGGTGGCGGCTTGTTCTTTCTTTTTTATTCCCGAGCGCTTCCCTACCGCCACTTTGGTCATGCGCTGGGCATTATGCTGGGTCGTCACGATACGCCCGGCGAAGCCGGCGAACTCTCTCACGGCCAGGCTCTGGCTGCAGCGCTGTCTGGAACCATGGGCCTCGGCAACATCGCCGGCGTGTCATTGGCGATTGTTGCGGGTGGCCCGGGAGCCGTGTTCTGGATGTGGGTATCTGCATTGGTGGGCGTGGCAACCAAGTTTTTTACCTGCACCCTCGGCGTGATGTATCGCGGCGAAGACAGTCTGGGCAAGCTCCAGGGCGGGCCCATGTACATTATCCGAGAGGCCCTGCCCAAACATTTTTACCCTCTGGCAATTTTGTTTGCGGTCGCTGGTCTCGTGGGTACGTTGCCCTTGTTTCAGGCCAACCAGTTAACCGCGCTTGTGGGAGACACCGTATTTAGCGGCAATATGCCAGCCTGGGGCGGCCCTGCGATCGGCGTCTGCGTGGCCTGCCTCGTCGCGGGGGTCATCTTTGGCGGGCTTCCCCGCGTGGCCAAGGTCGCAGTCGCGGTATTGCCCATCATGGTGGCGATTTACATGCTGATGACCCTGTACGTAATCATCAACAATCTATCCATGGTGCCAGAGGTGCTCGCCAGTATAGTCAGCGAGGCCTTCACACCCCAGGCGGCCGGCGGTGGGTTCATTGGTACGCTGTTAATCGGAATTAGCCGTGGCGCTTTTTCCAATGAAGCGGGTGTTGGTACCGAGGTGATGGCCCACGGGGCGGCGCGCACGAACGAGCCCATTCGCGAAGGTCTGGTGGCGATGCTCGGTCCAGTGATCGATACCTTGCTGGTGTGCACCTGCACGGCGCTGGTCATTCTGCTCACCGGTCAATGGCAAGTGCCCGGAGAACTATCGGGTATCACGCTCACAGCCAATGCCTTCGTCGGCGAGATGGGCCACTTCGGGTTGATACCGCTGGCTTTTGTCACCCTGATTCTCAGCACGACAACCATGTTTTCCGGCTGGTACTACGGCGCAAAGTGCTTTGGATTTTTGTTTGGCGCCCATCTACAGCACCATTTTCGCTGGGTGTTTGTAGGAACGGTGATTGTAGGGGCCAGCGTGAGTATCGATATGGTCTTCAATATCATCTCAGGCGCTTACGGGCTTATGGCTATACCGACGATGATAAGCACCTTGGTTTTGGCCCCGCGGGTCATGGCGGCGGCGCGGGACTACTTTGCTCGCCACCCCTATTGAGCGACTGGCTAAGCAACATTCCCTGCTCCTCACTCTATTCCTCGCTCCGCTGTTACGCCGCAGCGCTGGATTCAGCTAAGGCCGGGGAACGGCTCAAGGCCCCCAAAATGGCGAGGAGAGACGCCTGCACAATATCGTGGCTGCGCCCAACACCACAGCTGCGATCGCCTTCAATATTGAGCTGGATGTAACAAACAGCCTCTGCATCCGCGCTTTGCGAAAGAGCGTGCTCACTGTATTCCACCAGCACAATAGACTTGCCCACGAATCCCTCGAGGGCGTCCACAAATGCGGCTACAACACCATTGCCCGTGCCCGTGAGTTGTCGTGACTGCGAGCCGTCCTGGATCGTCAGCTCCAGATTATCCACACCATCGGCGCGACGAAGCTGATAATCATTAAGGCGCCAACGCGGCGTGTCGGGTAGATAGGTTTGCTGGAATAAGCTGTAAATAGCTGCTGAGCCCACTTCTCCCTCGGTGTCTTCGGCGTAAGCCTGCACCGTGGCGCTAAAGTCAATTTGCAGCCAGCGGGGCATGTCGTAGCCGTGATCCGCCTGCATAACGTAGGCAACACCGCCTTTGCCGGACTGGCTGTTGATGCGAATCACCTCTTGATAGGAGCGACCAATGTCCGCCGGATCGATGGGCAGATAGGCCACTTCCCAAGGCTGGCTATCGTCATCTTCTCGACGCGACAAACACTTTTTAATAGCGTCCTGATGGCTGCCAGAAAAGGCCGTGAAAACCAGCTCGCCTGCATAGGGATGCCGGGGATGTACCGGTAACTGAGTGCAGGCTTTCACCGTCTCGATAATTTCATCCATACCCGCAAGATTCAGCTCGGGGTCTACGCCCTGACTGTACAGATTCATGGCCATGGTAATGATGTCCATGTTGCCCGTGCGCTCACCGTTACCCATGAGCGTACCTTCAATACGATCAGCGCCGGCCATGACGCCAAGTTCCGCCGCCGCCACGGCGCAACCGCGATCATTGTGCGTGTGCAACGACAAAATAATGCAGTCCCTGCGCGCCACATGATCACAAAACCACTCGATCTGGTCGGCGTAGACATTAGGCGTACTCATCTCTACCGTCGCTGGCAGATTGATGATGACTTTGTTCTCGGGAGTGGGTTGCCAGACACTGGTAACGGCATCACAGACTTCTACGGCGTAATCCAACTCAGTGCCGGTAAAGCTCTCTGGTGAGTACTCAAAGGTCCAGTCGGTATCCGGATATCGACTTGCATGGTCTTTAACCAGACGCGCGCCGTTCTCTGCAATAGCTTTGATCCCTTCGCGATCCAGACCAAACACCTGCTCCCGCTGCACGGTCGAAGTGGAGTTGTACACGTGCACAATTGCGCGGGGGACGCCCTTAAGCGACTCAAAAGTTCTGGCAATAAGCTCCTCTCGGGCTTGAGTGAGCACCTGAATCGTCACATCTTTGGGAATCCGATTCTCCTCGATGAGAGTGCGCACAAAGTCAAAATCGTGACCCGATGCTGAGGGAAAGCCCACTTCGATCTCTTTAAAACCAAGCTTTACCAGCAAGTCCCACATGCGCAGTTTTTGCGCGGCGGTCATGGGCTCGATAAGCGCCTGATTACCATCGCGCAAATCCACGCTACACCAGCCCGGCGCACGGCAGATCTGGCGATCGGGCCAGCGCCGGGAGGACATGGGGACTGGGGCAAAAGCAGGATAACGGCGGTGATCAAAGCGGCTCATGTTCAATTCCAAAAACGTTGTGACAAACAAGTGTGGCTAGCAAGTTGAAGCTTATAAGCAGCCCGGGGCTGCTTCGGTATTTTAACAGCGCCAGGCAGCTACGCTGCCAAGCCCGTAAACACTGCAAACCCTCAAACCCAGAGTAGGGAGTGAAGCGAAGGCTGGCGACGTTGCCCGGCAGGCATACCTTGTGAGCGTCGCCGACGCGATCTGAGAGGTAACTCGAAAGCGGCGGGACAACGTTTGCACCAGAGAGACAAAGTATAGGCCTCTTCCCTTAGGGAATTACTGCAAACTAAGGCCTGTATTGGTCATTTTATAGTGAATATCACTTCGATATAATGTATAAATAGCTGAACTATCTATTTAACTGTCAATTAGTGGAGGTCCACCTTTGCCTGCTCCCGAGCTCGATCGCCTTGACCGACGCATTCTCCAGCATTTGCAAGAAGATGCTCGTATCAGCAATCTGGATTTGGCCGCTGCCATTGGGCTATCGCCAACACCCTGCGCCCGTCGGGTAAGACGCTTGGAAGAAAGCGGACTCATTCGAGCCCACGTCACGCTTCTGGATCAGCAACAGCTCGGCCTGAATCTCACGGCGTTTATCAGTATCAGCATGGACCGCCATACCCCTGACCGCTTTGAGGCCTTTGAAGAGGCGGTCAGCGATTACCCCGAAGTTGTCGAATGTAACGTCGTAACCGGCCAAAACTCCGACTATCTCGTGCAGGCTGTGGTGCCTGACATGGCATATTACGAGCGCTTTCTGTTGGGTAAGTTGACGCGAATCCCCGGCGTCACCGGCGTGCATTCAAGCTTTGTCCTGCGACGGGTCATACAGCGCACAGCTCTCCCTCTGGAGCATACGGCTAAGGAGTTATAAGTTTTGCTCTCCGCGAGGCGCAGCGTCTCTCCGGAATCGCCTCTGGGATACGAGAACAACTGGGTACAGACGATCCCCGGTAAGAGCTGGTTTACCATCCTGCGGATGTACAGCCCTCGGCGAGCCTGGATTGATCAGAGCTGGCGGCCCAGCGACATAGCGCCGGCCAACTAAGGCAGTGCGGGACTCACACCTCAGGTAGCCTCACGCCTAGTGTGAACGCTTTATCGCATCCAAGTGCCGGTCAACCACCACCAACAGCTGCTCTATATTAATGAGCACTGCACGCTCGCCTGACTCTCGCGCTGCAATAAGATTCATAAGCTCTCGGTCGCGTCGTAGCACAACCGTGCCGAGCAGCGCGGGATCGGGTGGCGGCGCAACACCAAAGTGACCCAGCACCACCGGAACGCTATAGACCTCGGCGTTGCTCACATCCGCGTGCGTTCTGAGCCACCGGGAAAGGTCCGCGGCGGCAAAATTCCTGAGGTAGATTTCATCATCCTGTAGATCCTCAATCTGGGCGGGCCAGGCGAGTAATTCGGCGCGTAAATCCTGGTCACTGATCAGCTCCAGGCCACCCGCAGCAATGTAAGCACTGAGAGAATTCGTTGTGACATCTGCAGTGACCTGCGGAAGCAATGGGCCCAGAGATTCGTCGCTCACAACCACTTCAGCTCCTTCCTCCACCGAAGCAAGTGTGGCTCTCAGGCGCTCAGTCAACTCAACGTTATATTCGTGCGCACGCCGGACACTTGCCAGGCTCGCGCGCGTCGACTGCAGCTCACTTGCCACGCCGGTAAGCTGCAAGCTGAGTTCATTTTTGCGACTCATGTCGCCCCACCAGGCATCAAGAGCAAAGGCGAGCAGTATGGAGCCAACGATAACCAAGCCTTCTCTCAGACTGGAAAACCAGCTGCCGCTTTTTATCCCCACTGTATTGAGACCCTCTTGTTAAAGTGCATAAGCTTCACGCGAACCAGCTGTTAGTCTGCGACAAAGCGAGCTGCTCAGGAACAAAGCCACACTTACAGCTTACGCTATTGTCTAAACCCATTGCTTTTGCGAGTCCGAGTCCGCGATACAAAGCGCTAACAACTATTACGCGGACAGCTGTTATATTAAAATTTGTAAAAGATCCCCACCGATAAACCCCTGAGGAAGAGGTGCTATGGCTTTTTGGCCTGCAGCTAAAACGCACCACTCAAGTAAGAAATCGATGATCGAAAAAACGCGCTTGAGGCGACGTGCTACCGGAATGCTAGGCGCTCTTATTTGCGTTTCTCTAGTGGCGGCAAATGTAAATAGCGACGCTGCCAAACCCTCGAGCCCATCGTCAGATGGCACCTTAGGCGGCCCCAGTGGCGTTAGCCAGGAACTTGAATCTCAGGGGGATTATCGTGATGAGCTGCTGGAACCCGGGAGTTTCGACGGTCTATTAGAACCTTGGCGCTCGTGGAAACGTGAGCTCAACCAAAAGAATAGAATCAAACTAGGGCTTAACGTATTGATGGCCTATCAACCAGGCATCTGACGACAACGCCGGCGGAGACGACAAGGCAGCAGGGGGTATATACCGCTTTCAGGGCAGCTGGGATGCTTTCTCCAATGAGAGCAGTTCGGGCAAGGTTGAGTTTAGGGTCGAGCACCGATCTCAATTGGGTGGCCTCGTAGCCCCGCAGTCCTTGGGTGGCGGCTACACCGCCACTAATAACACCGGCTTCCCCTACGGCGATAACTTCAAAACCGATCTTGCCATCATTAATTGGAAACAAACCTTCGAAAAAAGCCGCTGGGGTTATGCGGTGGGACGCTTAGCTTTTGACGTGTATCTCGACCCCTCGGCGGTGCAAACGCCCTACGGCGGATTCCTCAATCGGGCCTTCGTTTATAGCCCGGCCCTTGGAACGACGGGGATAGGCGCCCTGGGTGCCGTTGCCAAAGGCTTTGTCACCGACAACGTATGGGTTGGCGCGCAAATTTATGATGCCAATGCCGCTAACGGGGAGTTTGATTTCGACACCATTGAAGAGGGGGAGTTTTTAAAAGCCGTCGAAATCGGCTGGACACCGGAATTTGCCCGTCGCGGCAAGGATCGCGTGCAATTCACCTACTGGGAGAAAGACGAGCGCGAGCTGGCGGGTGTTTCCTCTGGCTCGGGCTGGGCAGCTTCCGCCACCTCACAATGGAACGATAACTTGCTCACCTTCATTCGGGCCGGTGCATCGGATGGTGGTGCTGGTGTCGCGGCGGACGCATCGGCAAGCGCCGGCTTCACCTATCAAGCCTGGGAGCAACGCAGCGTGGCCTTTGGTGTGGGCTGGTCAGAACCTAATGCAGACACCAATGGCGCTGGACTCGATGACGAATGGGTGGTCGAAGCATCCTACAAAATTCAACTGACGCGGCACTTCTCGCTGACACCGGATATCCAGTGGATTACCAATCCCGTTCGCTTACCAGACGAAGACGATCTCTGGATCGTGGGCGTACGCGCTATTCTCACACTGTGAATTAGACTCTGGCTCTAGTGTGAAACGAACCAGCAACGGCGATTTCACCTGCCGGTGTAGTTCGGTCCACCAAAATCCAGCTCCGGAACTTTACTCTTAAGCCCTGCATCCAGCAGGGGTTCGCCATTGATACTCTCCAGCACCCAGCTCCTGCGGCAGCACAAACCACCGAAGTTTTTCCGCAGACGGATTGAGTAGTAGTTCGGCGGGAACCCGCTTCCGATCTACACGAAGAAGCTCTCTCCGAGCCGCGGCTAAGAGGTCATCGAATGCCAGGGGGACACTCAAATCTGCCTCTGGGACAGTTTCAAGAAAATTGTACTGGCTGATATCCGCCGGCAGGTTCATAGCCTGACCCTGATAACGCCAAACACCCAGCGCTTCGTCAAAGTAATAGTAGGGCAGCATGCGCCAGCCGTGCTCGCCAACCAAGGCAATAGCATTCAACAAATACTGGAACTCCGCTTCATCGATGAAGTAGTTGAAGTTAAGTCGTACCCAGCCGGGTCTCAGGATCATGGCGCCGCCTTGAATTTCGGCCTCGATAGCTCGGCTGTAATCCATGTCCATATCGAGCAGGCTGTGCCCGTAAGGCCCGGCACAGGAGCATCCACCGCGAGCCTGTATTCCAAACAGATCATTGAGTAAGGACACAACAAAACCATAGTGGAGGTCTTTATCTCCATGCATTAAGCGCAGAGACATAATGGACAAGCGGGGGGTATCGGCAGCGCCCAGAATCTCAATATTCGGACAATCCCTAAAAAACCTTACAGCACGCTCCATGAAGTCCGCTTCACGACGCTCTATTTCTTGGGTTCCCACTGCCTGCTGAAGCTTGAATACCAGCCCCGCGCGGATCGACTCCACAATCGCAGGAGTGCCCCCTTCCTCTCGTCGTTCATGATCCTCGGTGTAACAATGATCCTCGGGGGTTACGTACTTCACGGTACCGCCACCGACGACTGCAGGAACTGAGTTAGTGAGAATTTGCTGCTTTGCCACCAAAACCCCCGGTGTTCCGGGGCCGCCCACAAATTTGTGAGGAGAAATAAATACCGCGTCGATGGCTGGGGACCCGCTCATATCGATGCCGACATAAGGCGCCGCCGCTGCATAGTCCCAGAACGACAGGGCGCCATGGTCTTTCAGCATATGCGTCACCGCGTTGATGTCAGTCTTTATACCGGTGACATTGGAGGCCGCCGAGAAACTCCCAATCTTTAGGGGTCGCTCGCCGTACTCCTTCAACTTGTGCTCTAGCGTTTTCAGACACAACTGACCCGCCTCGGTGAGCGGAATAGATTCAACATCCGCGATGGACTCACGCCAGGGCAACTCGTTGGAGTGATGCTCGTAAGGTCCAATGAAAACCACTGGCCGCTCGCCTGCGGGAATCTGCTCACTCAGATGGAAACGGTCATCGAGATCCCGTGGCAGACGCATCTGCAATATGTCCATCATCTTATTGATCGCGGCGGTAGCGCCAGGGCCGCAAAAGATCACCTGATCATCGGTTCCTGCATTTACCGCCTTACGGATTTCGTCCCGCGCCTGCTCGCGCAATGCCGTGGTCTGGGCGCCGGTAAAGGAGGTCTCGGTATGCGTATTGGCATACCACGGCAGCACCTGCGATCGGATGTAATCCTCAATGAACGTCAGCGAACGACCGGACGCCGTGTAATCCGCATAAATCAGAGGCTTAAGTCCAAAGGGCGTGCTGATTGGCTGGCGCGCACCAATGACAGAGTTTCTGATCTTGTTAATGAGCGGGTTCATTGTCGCAGTCCTTAGATAACTGCGAAAAATAGTATCCTGATCAAGGAGAAAATTGGTGCCTATATAGAGCGCTATATCGCTTAAAAATGACAAAATGTTCTACAATAATTCTTTTTATTGGGATATTGTTTCAAAAAGCTCTATCCTGCGGGCACTGGCTTAGGACCACTGGAAATGGACAGAATTGATAGTTTGCTTCTAACGCGGCTCCAAAAAGACGCGTCTGTATCGGTGGGAGACCTTGCAGATCAGGTAGGGGTTTCCAAGTCCGCCTGCTGGAGACGCATTCAAAAGCTGGAAGAGTCGGGGGTTATTCGCGGGCGTGTCACTTTGCTGGACCCTGTGGCTCTGGGGCTAACTCTCACCGTTTTTGTCTCTGTACGGACCAACCAGCACAACCTTGAGTGGGCCACACAGTTCCGAGAAGTTGTAGAAGAGATCCCGGGAGTAATGGAGGTACATCGTTTAGGTGGCGACGTCGACTATCTCATCAAAGCTGTGGTCCCAGACATGCCGGGTTATGACGCCCTCTATCAACAGCTGATCAAGGCAGATCTATTCGATGTCACTGCCAGCTTCGTCATGGAGACCATTAAACAGACCTCCGAGCTTCCCCTAAACTGAGCTATGCAAGAACATATAACTGGAGTCATCATTCGGCTATATGTTTTGATGACAAATTCAGGAAGTGACAAGGCATTCGCTTAATGGCTACCAGAGCATGTTGAAATTCGCCACAGCTAGCCGTTGCTTGAGCGCGGGGTTACAGCTATCCATTCTTGCTCTTTCGCTGGTTGTAGGACTCCTGTGCTCCGCAACAAGCGCTCAAGCCGCAGATTCATTGTTGCGCCACGCTTCCTGCTGATCAATCAACAGCGTGCCTGGTCCAGCTTACTCGACGTAGTGGAGATATCCCCCGATGGAGAGGCGACCTTTCGACAGCGTCTTTGGGGAGATTTCTCACAACCGCTGCGCCTGGATGACTTCCCCTTCGACGCCCATACCTTTTCGATCCCGACTCTGGCGCTTTACCCGGATGGCGGGCCAGTCCCCATGGCGCTTGACACCGAAGCAAGCTCTTTAATATCCAGTGAGTTGTCCGTGGCGGATTGGGAGATCACGCAGTGGACTGCAGAGGCCAGTGAGATACAGCTCACTCCCGGCGACGCGGGCCCGGGATTTGTTTTTTCCTTTCACGCAAAACGCTACTACGACCACCACGTCATTAAGTTCATTATTCCTCTGGTGCTGATCGTGATGATGTCCTGGATCGTCTTCTGGATGGACCCCAAGGAAAGTGGCAGCCAGCTCAGCGTCGCTGTCACCGCAGCGCTAACGCTCATCGCGTATCACATTGCACTGTCAGGCAAGCTACCCGACATTCCCTATCTAACGCGTATGGACCTGTTCCTGTTCGGCTCGACTATGTTGGTGTTTTTGGCGCTCCTCGAAGTGGTGATCACATCGCGGCTGGCTCAAAGTCGAACCGATACTCTTGCCTACAGTATCGACGGCGTGTGCAGGTTTGTTTTTCCCTTAGCTTACGTGCTGATAGCCGTATTCACTCTGAGAATTGGCGGTCTAAGTTGACAGTCCTACAGCCCTAGCTTTCTCTGGCTTTGAGACCCACTGCTGATTAAACAGGCCGGGGCACAATCTTCCTGACCTGTGGCCACGCCTGCGCTAGACTCCATGCATGACTAAACTTTCTGTACTCGACCTTGCCAACATCGGCGAAGGCTTTACTCCCGCAGATGCGCTTGCCAACGCTCTCGACCTGGCACAGCACGCGGAGGCAGCGGGCTATCATCGTTTTTGGCTTGCCGAGCATCACAATCTGGATGGCATTGCCAGCGCCGCCACGGCGGTGTGCATCGGTCATGTTGCCGGTGGCACCAACACCATTCGGGTAGGTGCGGGCGGCGTGATGCTGCCCAATCATTCGCCGTTGGTGATTGCAGAACAATTCGGCACCCTCGCGACCCTGTATCCGGATCGCATCGATCTCGGCCTTGGCCGCGCGCCGGGCACAGATCAAAACACCATGCGCGCAATGCGTCGCAGTGCGAACTCATCGGATCAATTTCCCCAGGACGTATTGGAATTACAGGCCTTGCTGGGCCCGCCGCAAGAAGGTCAATCTTTGCATGCCATACCCGGCGAAAACACAAACGTGCCGCTATGGATACTCGGGTCCAGCCTCTTTGGCGCACAGCTCGCCGCCATGCTGGGACTGCCCTATGCTTTTGCTTCGCATTTCGCACCGCAGGCGCTGCACCAGGCTATAAAGATCTACCGCGAGCGCTTCGAACCGTCCGCGCAACTTGCCAAACCCCAGGTGATGGTGAGTTGCAACGCCATCGTTGCCGACACTGATGACGAGGCAAGGCGGCTATTCACCTCATCGCAGCAAACCTTCACCCGCATGGTGCGAGGGGGCAGAGGCAAACTTCCACCGCCCATCGACGACATCGAAACCTTCTGGTCGAGCGCCGAGAAAGCACAGGTTTCGTCGATGCTGGCTTGCTCATTTTATGGATCTCCGAAAACGATTCGCGCAAAAATCCAGCCCTTGGTCGAGGCAACGCTTGCTGACGAGCTTATGGTCTCGGCAGCAATCTGGGATCACAGTGCAAGGGTGCGCTCCTATGAGCTACTCGCTCAAGCGATGGGTCAAGCGGCTGAACCGGCGGTACTCAAATCCGCGTGAGCAAATCAGAGCCCATCAAGTGGCCAAAGCTATTAGCGGAATCAGCCGCGATTGTCGCCAGCATTCTCCTTGCGTTTGCCATTGATGCCTGGTGGGACGAGCGCAAAGAACGGCGCTACGAGCAAGACACTTTGCTGGGACTCAAGGCAGAGTATGACGAACATTACAAAGACATTAGCTGGCAGATAGACTTTCACGAACAGCTTCTTGGGGGTATCGCCACATTGCTCCGAGCTTGCTCTGTGGGCAGCTATGAAGAGGCAGGAGTAAGCATCGACGACGCCGTGTGGGCCTCCCTGGTACCGGTGACTACGGATCTTGGGTCCAGCGTTCGCGATTCCCTGATCAACTCTGGACGAATCGAAATCATCAGCAACGTTGAACTGCGTAAGAAGCTCGCCGACTGGGACAGATATCTTGACGAGCTAACAGATACTCAGTTGGATAGCGCTGATCTCGTAAGAAACCAACTCCTGCCCTACTACGCGAAGCACGGAATAGGGTTAGCCCATGGCAATACCGACAAGGGCGGCACTCCCTGGCCCATAGCAACAAAGCCCTCAAACCCGAACTCCGAGGCTTTCACCCTGCTATTCAAAGATCGGGCCTACTGTACGACCCTTGAGTATCGCTATGCCAACATGAACCATACGCTGGACGAGTACCGGTACGTCCTGGAGGCCATTGAAGAAATACAAGGTTTGCTCGAAGAGCCAGAGTTAGGGAAAAGCCCATGAGCTATATCGACGGTTATCTAATCGCAGTGCCTACTGCAAACAAACAAGCTTATATCGATTACGCGCAATCCAGCGACAGCATCTTTGTCGAAATGGGGGCCACGCGCGTCGTTCAGTGCTGGGGTGACGATGTCCCCGAGGGAAGCGTGACGGATATGCGAAAAGCGGTTCACGCGGAAGCAGAAGAATCCATCGTGTTCGCCTGGGTCGAGTGGCCAGACAAAGACACGCGTGAAACCGCAATGGCGACGATGATGGCGGACGATTTTCAGGACGATCGATTGAATACTGAAAAGAACCCGATGCCCTTCGATGGTAGCCGACTTATCTATGGCGGCTTTCAGCAGATTGTTGAACTGTAGGCTCGATATTTCCAAAGAGGCACTACCATGAAACGACGACAGTTTTTAGCCCGTAGTGCGAGCCTCTTTGCTTTAACAGCCCAGCCCGGCAAGGTATTTGCCCAGTCCTTCGCAGCGAGTCTTCCCGCGCAAATCACAGACCTTGGTGCCACTGAACTTTCTTTGGCGATACGTATGAAGCTGCTGAGCTGTGAAGAAGTCATGGCGGCGTATCTAAAGCACATTCATCGTTACAACCCGACTTACAATGCGATTGTCGCGCTCCAGGAGGACGATCTACTGTTGGAGGCAGCACGGACCGCAGACCAAGAACTCGCTCAGCACATTTATCACGGATGGATGCACGGTATGCCCCACGCGATAAAAGATCTGGAAGCGGTAAAAGGGCTACCCGTGAGCTATGGCTCCCCGCTGTTTGAGGACTATATCGCCGAGGCAGATGACCCTCTTCCAGCCAGCATCCGCCGCGCCGGTGCTATTTTTATCGGTAAAACCAATACACCTGAATTTGGACTCGGTTCGCAATCTTACAACCCGGTTTATGGCTCAACCGGAAGCGCCTGGAACCCGGATCTCACTGCCGGGGGCTCCAGCGGCGGCGCAGCCTCCGGTTTAGGCACCCATATGCTACCGGTAGCAGACGGCAGCGACATGATGGGGTCTCTTCGCAATCCGGGTGCGTTTAACAATGTCATCGGGTTTAGGCCCAGTGCTGGTTTAATGGGAAGCGGCAATGCCTTTACTCGCGACCTCGCCACGGTGGGACCCATGGGACGGAACACGCGCGACACCGTGCGATTGCTCAATACCATCATGCCAAAGCCCGGGCTCGATGCACCCCAGGCTCTGTGGTCCGCTGCAGAAAACGTAGCAGCGCCGGCTCGTCTGAGGTTCAAGGATCTTAAGCTAGCTTGGTTAGGTGACTTCGATGGCTATCTCGCTATGGAGTCTGGCGTTCTCCCCTTGTGTGAGTCTGCGCTTTCAAAGGTTAGTGATGCGGGGGCTACTATCGAGAAGGTAACCCCCCGGTTCGATATGGCTGATCTCTGGGACTGTTGGTTGACGCTTCGCAATCTGTCGCGCGTGGGTATGCGGGAGTGGTACGAGGATCCAGAAAAGCGGCCACTCCTTAAACCCGAACTGCAATGGGAGATCGAGCAGTCCTATACATTGAGCGCCGAAGACATCAGCAGGGCCAAGGCAACGCGGTCGCGCTGGTATACCGAACTCCAACGCTTGTTTGAAGCTTACGATTTTATTCTACTGCCGAGTGCGCAGGTCTTTCCCTTCGACAAGAATGTGCATTGGCCCACGACAGTTGGTGGTCGCACAATGGATACCTACCATCGTTGGATGGAAGTCGTGATCCCCGGCAGCATTCCCGGACTGCCCGTTGCAAACCTACCCGCAGGTTTTGATAGCCAAAGGCGGCCCATGGGTATTCAGGTGATGGGACCTTACGGCGACGACGCTAAAGTACTTGGCTTCGCTGCCGCCTACGAGGGCATCACTGACTTTCTTGCCCAGCGTCCGGTACTTGTTGAGCGTTCATAGCGGCACTTCACCACGACGAATGCGCAGGCTATTAGCCTTAGCGAGACAATCCTGCCAATGGCCAGGACGGAATCTGGGCACAACCCAAGGCCCGATACTCCCGGGTGTCAAACTGTTCGCTCAAGCCGTTGTTATCCAAAAACAAATCGACATAAAGCGCGCAGCGCAAACGCTCGGGTAATGCGTCTTCATTCGCAAGACGCTCCTTAACATCGTCTACAGTGATCGTAATCTGCTGTGAACGCACGCCTCCGTCCTCTTCACCATCAAGTAACATCAGATTGGGCTGATCAATGCTCCAACCCGGCCATGCCGGTTGCGCAGCGCTTCTGCCGCTACCCGGGCGACCGCTGTAAGCAAAGCCCGCCCAGTAATCGCGCATGGTGCGTCCCAGGGCCTCGCGTTCGTCACGATTGCCCGCATAAAAAACGCCGGGCACCACGCGGCTAATTAAAGGGCCAAACAAAAAGTCCAACTCCAAGGCGTGGGTCGCGCCCAGAAGCTCTGGCAGATCCACAAGCCAGTTTTTGCGCATGTCATCCCAGTCAAAGCGATAGGCGAATAACTGTGTGTTTGGGCTGCTTTGACTGATCAGCGATAGCGGTAGATCAACACCCGCGGCTTTCCATGCGTCACTGTGATATCGATTGAGAAGCTCGTAGCGCTCCGGGTCATCCACCTGCGGAATAACGCCCAAAAGATTCGTGGTGTGACGACCCGATAGCGCAAGAAACAGCTTCATCTCATCCAGATTTCCGCCGATCATCAAAGGCATCTCGTTCCAACGAGAGGGATCGCTGAATATCTGAGTAGGCGGCTCTTCGGGCAACACCACACCATCGCGAAACAAGGCAGGCGCCCGATACATACCCGCTGGCGTGTACAGAGGTGCCATAACTTCATCGATGCTCAATCCTCTAAAGTAGCTAGCGAGTTCTGCAGCGGGAATCTGCTCAAGTCGCGCCGCGCCTCCCGGAGCGGCTTCCTGTTCGAGCCAGGCAAGCGCTAAGGCATGGGAGCCATTAGGGTGTCCGGGTTGCGGATCGTCTGCGGGGTCTTCGGCGCGTGCACGGGTAAATGTTCCGGGAAAGCCGCTTTGAATGATGGCGCCATGAAAAAGATTCGCCGCCAATGGCGAGGCCAATAAGCCATAGATGTTGCGCCCGCCGGCGGATTCTCCGAACACCGTCACCCGGGAGGGATCACCGCCAAAATTTTCGATGTTGTCTTGGACCCATTCAAGCGCAGCAATCATATCGAGGAGCGCGAAGTTTCCTGAGGCATCCTCCGGTGTAGCGCCTTCGCGCAAGGCCGCGTGACTGAACCAACCCAAGGCACCCAAACGATAATTAAGGGTAACCATAAGCACACCCTGCTCCTGCACAAAGGATGAGCTTTCATAAGGGATCGCCGAACCAATGGTATTGCCACCCCCGTGTATAAAGATCATCACCGGCAAGGCTGCGTTAGCAGTAACGCCGCCGGGAGCAAATACATTGAGTGACAGACAGTCTTCGCTGCCAATTAGAGTCCCGGGCTCGGCAGTAGACGCAGACAAGCGGCTGGCGAACTGGGGACACACGTCGCCAAAAGCCAGGCTCTCTCTAGCCCTTAGCCACGCCTGGGGTGGAACAGGGGCGCGCCAGCGTCGTTCACCGCCAGTCGGTGCAGCATAGGGTATGCCAAGCCAAACCTGAGCTCCCGCGGCACTAATACCGCCTAGCACGGGGCCGCTGACCGTCTCCCGCAGCGTGCTCATATCAGCCATCACAGTGAGCGAGCTGTCGTCTGTGTCCTGACGACTCATAAACAGTCCACCCACTACCAGGGCCAGACCGGTAAGCAAAATAAACCAGCGCATTGGATGCTCCTCCTGAGCGCTACTGTAACGCTAGCCGGACTGACTGAGAACAGAGGTTTTTCGAACAAGCAGTCTTTAGGCGCGAAAACGAATACGTACAGACCGCTGAACCCTCGTGCCAGTGGGTCGAGGGAGAAAAATCTAACTGCCGTGTAAGTCTCCGTGGCAGTGAGACGACTGCATGCGCTACTCTTAAAGCTGTAGAGCGTATTGCACACTTCAAGCCCTTAGACGTTATCCACGGAGCCCCGGCACCATGAAAATAGGCATCATCAGCGGTAGTCATCGCAACGACTCCCAAAGTGAAAAAGTCGCTCGTTATGCAACAGCGCAGTTAGAGAGCCATGGGCTTTGCGATGAAACCTATGTGTTCTCGCTTGCAGACAATCCTCTGCCGTTTTGGGACGAAGGTCTTTGGACTGGGGATCCAAAGTGGGAAGAGGCAATAGGGGAACTACGAGGAGAGCTGAACAGCTGCGATGGCTTTATCGTTGTGACCCCCGAATGGCACGGCATGGTTCCAGCAGGGCTTAAGAATCTGTTTCTGTTGTTTCCCGGTAGCGGCGAGTTGGCTCACAAGCCCGCTTTGATCATTTCCGTGTCCGGGGGAGCCGGAGGTGGTGCCTACCCCGTCGCCGAACTGCGCATGAGCAGCTATAAAAACAGCAGGATCTGCTACTTGCCTGAGCACTTAATCGTGCGTAATGCCGGCCAGGTGTTTAATGAAGACAGTACCGAAAACGACGACCATCAGCACGACTACCTGCACGCACGCCTGACTTATTGTCTGGAGATGCTCTCGGAATACACCCGGGCGTTTCAACAAATCAGAGCGAGCGGCAAGACATCCCTGGATGTGTACACAAACGGGATGTGATCTGCGTCTCGAAAGAGACTATGAGGGCTATGCGGGCAAGGACCCCGCCGCAAAGTGCGGCGGGAGAACTCTTTAGGAACCAGTACTCGCCATCTGCATGGCGCGTTCTTTCTCGATAAGGAAATCAGCAATCTTTAGCATGTTTGCCTGGCCACCCGCTTTGCGAGTAGTGATGCGATACTTTCCGGCAACCATGAGTTCTGGTGTACCTGTGATCTTTGCGGCGCGGGCTCGTGCATTGGCCTGGCGCGTCTGGCTGCCAACGCCAAAGGAGTTGTAAGCCTTGGAAAAGTCCTCTGCTGACACTCCGTTCGCTTCGAACAGATCAGCGAGCTCGCTTTCACTGGCCAGACGCTTGCGATCGACGTTCAGGGCCTGAAAGAGCGGCATGTGCATTGTGTCGAGCACACCCAATGCCTCTGCCGCATAAAATGCCTTAGCGTGTATCTCCATCGGCGCATTCCACATTGCGGGAGAGCCTTTTACGACGACATCATCGGCCAGGCCTTTTTTCCACTGCGCAAGCTGAGGCTCAAAGTTGTAGCAATGACCACAGCCGTACCAGAAAAACTCTGTGACCTCGATTTTGTCTGAGCTGCCGCGAATAGCCGGGGAAATGACATCGTAATGCTCGCCAGCCACATAGTTTCCGTCCTGAGCTTGCGCCGTTAGTGCGGCGAGCTGCAACGCAATCGTGGCAAAAGCTGCGATACAAATACGCTTGTACATGGTGTTCTCCAGATTTCTTTGTTGATTACACAATCGGACAGGCATCCTAACGAAAAGTTCGCTGTTTTGGCACTGTGCCGAGGCAAAGGAATTCAGTTTAACTGGACCATTGAGGGACATCACTGTGCAGTGGCCGCGCTGATACTCGCTACCGCTAAGCCGGTAACGTCAAAACAAGAGACCAATCCCGCAGGCTCATCGCATCCCCGCGCCATGGCAGCCGGCGAAACTCCGGGGTAAAGCGCGGCGCTAATCTCAGCCGCCAAACTCGTAGTAAAACCATCAGCTTTCATGCCGTACTCCTCTGCCACAGAAACAGCGCGTTTGTAATACAGGCTTTGATGCCACAACGAAAAACGGCCCGCAAATGCGAGCCGTTACCGAGTATGCTTTTGCCGAATAGTTCGCGCTATTGCAGACCCGACACGTAGGCTGACACCGCCTGTATTTCCATATCGGACAGACCAAATGCGTTGCTGCGCATAATCTTGATATCCCCGTCCGTTACACGCCCGGTAGGATCTTCGTACCCCTTGCGATACGCCTTCAACTGCGCGGATACATAATCCGCGTGCTGACCGCCAAGCGCCGGGAAACCAGCAGGCGCATTGCCTGCACCGCGAGCGCCGTGGCAGGCGATACAGGCCGCTACGTTACGATCAGCAACTCCTGCGCGATAAACCTTCTCGCCCAGAGCAATCAGCTCAGGGTTCGCTTTTTCAACGCCGCGAGGCTTACTGCTATAAAAAGCCGCGATGTCGGCGAGATCCTGATCGGACATATTGTCGACCTGACCCGCCATTTGAGCCACGGGACGCAAGCCGTCACGGATGTGCTGCGTCTGCTGCAAAATGTACTTTTCGCCCAGACCCGCGAGCTTGGGAAACATGGGAACCATGCTATTGCCATCGGCACCATGACAGGCACCACAGGCCACCGCCTTTTGCTCGCCGGCAGCGGGATCACCCTTGAGAATGTCGGCGGCCTGCACATTCGCTGTGCCGACAATAGCGCCTAATACCAAGGCATTTAAGATGAGCAGCTTTTTCATAAAAGACTCTTTATTACCGATTGTTCCTAACATCAGGATACTTACTCTTGATTGCCAGCTTGTTACTCGGCCGGCGCAGCCATGTACTTGATGAGTTCCATGTACTCTTCATCTGAGCAGTCAAAGCACATGCCCATAGGTGGCATAGCATTCAGACCGTTCTTTACAGAGGCCATCAACGCGTCCATACCTTTCGCCAGTCGTGGCTCCCAGGCTGCAGCGTCACCTGTCTTAGGCGCGCCGGCAACACCAGCGGCGTGGCATACGGCACAGCTCTTGCCATACTTTTCCATGTTGGGCTCTGCTTGAGCAGCCATCGCAAATACCGCTACCGCAGCGGCCAAAATGACTTTCTTCACGGTAAACACCTCCAAATGGTCAAAGTCGGTCGTCTGTCTTGAGTGACAGCTCACCACACCCAAAGTGACAAGCTCTCAAAATAGTCGACCCATAATTCCTGCCCCCCATGAGAAGGGCGCGCTATTATACTCAAGATGGATACCCCAACAAATCACCAAAGTGAGCAACTTTTGGACGAACAGGTGAGTAAACCCGTTTATCGCAAGGCGGAGTTCCTCACCAGTGCCGCCAAAGTAAGCCAATGCCCCGATGATGATGGCTGGGAAGTCGCATTCGCCGGGCGCTCAAACGCCGGTAAAAGCAGCGCCATTAATAGTCTGACGCAAAATCACAAGTTGGCACGGACATCCAAAACACCTGGTCGCACCCAGTTGATCAACTTTTTTACCGTTGGTGAGCAACAGCGCATCGTCGATCTGCCGGGCTATGGGTATGCCAAAGTACCGCAAAAACTCAAACAAGACTGGAACAGGCAGATGGAAGCCTATCTGCGCGAGCGTCAAAGTCTCCGCGGGCTCATACTATTATCGGATTGCCGACACCCCCTGCAACCATTCGATCAGCAGATGCTGGGCTGGGCGGCTCAGGCGGACATGCCGGTACACATGCTCCTGACCAAGTGCGACAAGTTGTCCAAAGGCGCAGGCAAGCAAACACTGCTCAAGGTTCGGGGTAAAGTCGCCCATCTTGGGGACCTGGTCAGTTGCCAGCTATTCTCGGCGCTTAAGCACCAGGGGCATGGGGAGCTTATCGCGGTCCTGGATAGCTGGCTGACGGATACATCCGTGTTTGATGACGACGCCGACGAATAAGCCTTAGCTGCGCAAAAACACCTGCGAAACTCCCACAAACCATCAGGACAGAAGTGTGCACTTTAGGGGTTTTCGAAGCTTTTAGCCGAATTTTGGGCAAAAAAAGCCCGGTTGCTGAATGAGGAGAAAGGCAACCGGGCAGTCAGGGTCTTTCAGGGGAATCGGGCGATGGAAACCATGCTAACCACCGTCCTGGTGACCATGCACTTCACTTCATAGTCACAGTAACTTTGAGGGCCTAATGTGACAGAAGTTCCATCCGTCAGGAAAAAGTTTTAGTGGGCTTCGTCCCAGTTGGCGCCGCGACCCGCTTCCACCAGTAAAGGTACTGCAAGATCTGCAGCCGCGGACATCCGGCGGCACAGCTCATCACACACGGGATCGAGCTGAGAGTCTGCCACTTCCAGCACTAATTCGTCGTGAACTTGCATGATCATCCGCGCATCGACGCCATCGTCGGCTAACCACTTATCCACAGAAAGCATGGCTTTCTTAATGATGTCGGCCGCTGTGCCCTGCATGGGGGCATTAATGGCCGTTCGCTCCGCCGCCTGCTGACGCATCTTGTTACGCACGTTTATCTCGGGAAGATAAAGCCGTCGTCCAAACAGCGTTTCGACGTAGCCCTGTTCATGGGCCAGGGCTCGGGTGCTGTCCATGTACTCCCGGACACCCGGATAGCGGTCAAAATAGACATCGATATAGCGCTGCGCTTCGCCACGATCAAGGTGCAACTGGCGGGCCAGCCCAAAGGCGGACATGCCATAGATCAGTCCAAAATTGATCGCCTTGGCTTTGCGCCGCTGATCACCGGATACGGAGTCCAGAGACACCCCAAAGACCTCAGCGGCGGTCGCACTGTGCACGTCCAGATTCTCGCGAAACGCAGCCAGCAAACCCGGGTCTTCCGACAGATGCGCCATGATGCGCAGTTCGATCTGCGAATAATCCGCCGCGACGATCTGGTAACCCTCGGCCGCGATAAACGCCTGGCGAATCCGCCGCCCTTCTTCGGTACGAATAGGAATATTCTGGAGATTGGGATCCGAAGACGACAGACGCCCGGTAGCGGTAACCGCCTGATGGTATGAAGTGTGGATGCGTCCCGTGCTCGAGTTGATCATCCCCGGCAGCTTATCGGTGTAGGTCGACTTCAGTTTTGATAAGCCACGATGCTCGATGAGTAATTTGGGCAAGGGATAATCCAGCGCCAGTTCCTGCAACACCTCTTCGGCGGTAGATGGCGCACCCTTGGGGGTCTTTTTGAGGATTGGCAGCTCCAGCTTCTCAAAAAGTATCTGCCCCAACTGCTTGGGAGAGCCCAGATTGAACACCTGTCCCGCCAGGTTGTGCGCTTCTTCTTCCAGAGCCTGAAGTCGCTGTCCAAGCTCGCGGCTTTGCTCCCAAAGACGCTCTTCATCCAATAGCGCACCGGTGCGCTCCATACGCGAAAGCACCGGCACCAGCGGAAGCTCAATGTCGGTAAAGACGCTTTGTAAACCCGCATTTTCCTGCAGCTTTGGCCACAGGGTCTCGTGCAGGGCCAAAGTCACCTCTGCGTCTTCTGCCGCATAGGGAGCAGCCTGCTCAATACCTACCTGGTCAAAGGTGATTTGCTTGGCGCCCTTGCCGGCGACATCCTCGAAATGCGTCGTGCTGCGACCGAGATACTTCAGTGCCAGGCTATCCATGTCATGGCGTGTACCCGTGGAGTCCAACACATAAGACTCGAGCATGGTGTCAAAAGCGATGCCCTGCATCTGGATGCCATGTCGTGCCAGAACGCTGGCATCGTATTTGAGGTTCTGTCCAAGTTTGGCCTGGGCGGGGTCTTCCAGTATTGGTTTAAGCGCTGCCAACACCATGTCGCGATCAAGTTGTACCGGTGCTCCGGGATAGCTGTGAGCCAGCGGTACGTAGGCCGCTTCGCCACGCTCTACGGCAAAGGAGACGCCGACAATATCGGCTTCCATGTAATTGAGACTGGTTGTTTCGGTATCAAAGGCGAATAACGACGCCGCTGACAAACGGACGATCCACTCATCCAGCGTTGCCTGATCAAACACCGTCACATAGTGCTGTTCTCGGGTGTCGGCCTCCACGGGTGCGTCAGCATCCGCAAGGGCTGCGCCTTCAAGTTCATCAATCCAGCCTTTGAACTCCATCTCGCGAAAAAGCTCAAGCAACGCAGAATTATCCGGCGTGGCGTTAGCGAGGTCCGCATACGCCAGGGGCAGCTCAAGGTCAGTGGCGATTGTCGCAAGCTTGTAGGACAGGTAGGCGTTATCTCGCTCTTTCTCGAGCTTGGCGGCCATGGTCTTGGCCCCGCGGAAGGACAAGGTTTCGACTTGATCAAGGGTCGCATAGATTTCATCCAGCCCGCCAAGTCCCTGGAGCAAACCCAGGGCTGTTTTTTCACCCACGCCCGGAACACCGGGAATGTTATCGACCTTGTCACCCATAAGAGCAAGTAGATCAATGATGAGTTCTGGGGGAATACCAAATTTGTCGACGACACCCTGAGGATCCATGATCGTATCGTTCATGGTGTTCACCAGCGTAACGCGCTCGTTCACCAGCTGGGCCATGTCTTTGTCACCGGTGGATACGATCACCGGACACTTGGCGTCGCTGGCCTGCCGCGCCAGGGTGCCAATAACGTCATCGGCCTCTACCCCTGGCTCGCAGAGCAAAGGCAGCCCCATACCCCGAACAATGTCATGAATAGGTTGAACCTGCTCCCGAAGATCATCGGGCATAGGAGGTCTGTTGGCTTTGTACTCGGGGTAAATATCGTCGCGAAAGGTCTTGCCTTTGGCATCAAACACTACGGCAATCGTGCTCTCGGGATAGTCTTTCTGCAGGCGGCGCAGCATATTGATGACGCCCTTTACCGCACCCGTAGCGGCGCCTTTGGAATTGGTTAGTGGCGGAAGAGCATGATAGGCGCGATAGAGGTAGGACGAGCCATCAACCAGAATCAGGGGCGTCGTATCGCTCATAGCGTTTTTTGACTCATATTAGTGATCCCAGATGTAGCGTGCCGCGCGATAGGTAACTTTCATCTTCGCAAGATCCAGAGGCGCTTTGAAAAAGCCATGATAATGCCCGCGAGGGTTAATCAGGACCACATTGGCACTGTGATCCACCTGATAGTCGTCACCTTGACCGGGGACTTTTCGAAAAGGCGTGTTAAGGGCCGTCGCGAAACGAAACAAATCCAGAAACTCTCCCGTCACGCCGGTAAAGTCCTCATTGAAGTACGGGACGTAGGTCGCCAATTGTTCAACCGTGTCCCGAGCCGGATCCACACTGATCATCACTACCTCGGTGTCTCTAGCTTCAGTACTTTCGAGCTGGCCCACAAACTGATCCAGAAACGCCATGGTAGTAGGGCAGATATCGGGGCAGTAAGTAAAACCAAAAAACACCAGGGTCCACTGGCCTTCCAGTGACGCCGGGGTAAAGGGCTCTCCGCGATGATCAGTGAGGGCAAACTCCCCAAATTCTCTGGGAGGATCCATGAGATACAAGCCATTGGCCTGAAGCTCGCCATCCGACATCAAGCGTGGCTGGCCAATACGGTGGATAAAGCCTGCTACCACAATGAGCATGAACACCAGCACTGCAGCGACGGTCAGAATAACGCCTCGGCGCTGACCCTGTTCGCGGGTAGCCGTCATGCGGGGTAGGCCGGCAGGGGCAGCAGATAATGATCAAGCAACATAATTAGAAAAAGCAGCATGAGATAGGTAATCGAGTATTTAAAAGCATAGATCGGGGCTTTGGGGTTTTTCTCTCGCCATATCTCGATAGACCAATAGAAAAACCGTAGACCGAGCACCACGGCGCCTGCAAGATATAGCCAGTTACTCAAGCGTGTAGCGAAGGGCATAAGCGTAATTAAAAACATGATGATGGTGTAAAGCATGATGTGCAGCTGCGTAAAACGCACCCCATGCGTCACCGGCAGCATGGGAATGTCCACCAGCGCGTACTCTTCGCGACGATGGATCGCCAGGGCCCAGAAATGCGGCGGCGTCCATGCAAAAATAATCAGTACAAGCAGCAAGGCGTGGCCATGTACTTCACCGGTCACCGCAGTCCAACCCAGTAGCGGTGGTGCCGCTCCGGCGAGACCGCCAATAACGATGTTCTGCGGCGTCGCCCGCTTTAAAAACAGCGTGTAAATAAATGCATAGCCCACCAACGAAGCAAAAGTCAGCCAGGCGGTCAGCGCGTTAATCCAAATAAGCAAAATAGCCATACCGGCTACGCCCAGTGCAAGGGCAAAGATGATCGCATTGCGATTACTGACCCGGCCCTTAGCCAGCGGTCGATTACGGGTACGCGCCATGCGCTGATCAATGCGCTGGTCAACAACGTGATTGACCACTGCCGCGGCCGACGCACAAAACGCGATACCCAGGTTACCCAAAATCAGAACATCGAGCGGCACCCACCCCGGCACAGCCATACACATACCAATCCAGGAAGTGAGGATCAGCAAGGCCACTACCCCGGGCTTGGTCAGCTCCTTATAGTCCCGCCAGCTTGCGCGGGCTGCGGGAGCCTCGTCTGAAACACTCGCTGACTCAGCCATTGGAATTCTTCATCAGGAATTTGAGGTCTGAGATAACATCTTTGTAGCTCACCGACCGGTCGTAACGCATCATGACCCATCCCGCGGGGTCCATGACATACCAGCTATCGGGATATTCAGCATACTCAGAAAACATTGTTTCAAAGTTGCCTTCGGACGCATGCCAAAGACTCATGCCCCGCTGCTCTCGCTCAACATAGGCGGAAAAACTGTCTGGCAATGGCCGCTGATCACTGAGCTCTGCCACGTCTAAAGAGATGGCGTCCAAAGGCGCGTCAGTGATCATCAAACGCTGCGCACGGCCCATCTCTTTACCCAGCGCCATATGGATCTGACGGACTTCGTAAAGACGCTGCTCGCAGGCCGCGTCGCAGTTGCCGCCGCGCTGAGGGATCACCAGCGTCCACATGGCAGACTCACCGGTCGCAAATGCCTCACCCGAGGCATCCTGCCACCCGGCTTCCGTTGCCTGTCTTGGCGGCTGCACCAACTGTCCACGGTTTGAAGTGCCTAAAGCGCCCACAAGGTCCAACTGGCCATTGGCCACGAAGTACCACATCCAGCTCGCGGCGAGGACCACGATTACCGGGATCCCAGCAATCAGCAACAAGGTCATGCGTCCGTTGCCGGGTTGAAGCTCCGCTGCGGCGGGCGGTATCTGACTATCTACGCGGTTCACGCGCTCAATACTCCTTACTATCTGTAGGGCCGGAGGATGAAGATTTCCGACCAAGACTTAACACATTACTGCTGCGGAAAATAAAGAACAGCAACAACGCGGCGGCCATGGTAAACCATTGCAGGGCGTAACCCCGGTGTTTTTCCGGTGACACATTGACCACCGGCCAGTCCCGACGAAAACCGGTGGGAGTCTCGGGAGTCAAACGCAGCTCGGTGGCCAGCAAGCTACCCGAAAGCTCCTCGCGCAATAACTTGCGCAACGCCGGCGATGCCACGGTTTGTACCAGCAGGGGCCACTCAAGATCCCCAAACTGATCCTCCGCAAGAAGATAAGGCTCCCCCGGAGGCACGTATGCCGAAGCACTTAGCGTAAGCACGCCTAAAGGCACATCCACCTGGGGAACGCTCCGGCGGGACGCATCGCCCGGTACCCAGCCGCGATTCAGTAAAACGTACTGACCGCTGGGCCGGTCGTAAAAAACCCCGTAAACGTCGTGACCATAGCGTCCGTCACGAATCTGATTGTCCAGCAGTACCACCGCCTCGGGTACGTACTCGCCGGTTACGGTCACCTTGCGATAGGCCCGGTCTTCCGTGGGTAATTGGATTAGCTCCGCCACGCTCACCGCTGCAGCAAGGGTCCGCTGACTTTCCCGCAGCGCGATATCTGACTTTTCTTCGGCGCGATCAAGCTGCCAGAAACCCAGAGCAATAAGCCCGGGAAACAACAGCAGCGTCATGAGCGTCGTGCGCCACTCCAAGTCCAGCTTCAACGCGGCCATGACAGGCATCTCCCATCATCCGACGACCCATGAGCTTCGCTATACTGTGCGTTTGGCTTAATCAAGGTCCAGACCGTGCTGAAATTTCTTATCCTGCTTTTCATGGTAATGCTTGTGGGTAGCCTCGTTAGCGGCGCCTATTTCCTGATGGTTGATCAGGGAGACAAAACAAGCCGCCGCACACTCAATTCACTGGGTGTACGGCTGGGATTGGCTCTAGGTTTAATGAGCTTGATTATCTTTGGTATTGCGACAGGCCAGCTGGGGCATCGCAATCCCTGGGACAACGGCCCAAGCGGGGCCGTTTCACAGGAGTCTGCAGAACAGCAGTGAGCTAGATCAGAGGATGTATACGAAGAGGAAGAGGAATACCCAAACAACGTCTACAAAGTGCCAGTACCAGCTCGACGCCTCAAAACCAAAATGATCAGCAGCGGTAAAGTGCCCGCCCCGAAGTGAACGCATCAGCTGGATAGCCAGCATCGTCATCCCCATAAATACGTGGAATCCGTGGAAGCCCGTCAGCATAAAGAACGTGGAACCATAGATGCCGGAGTTCAAGGTCAGACCAAAGTGAGCGTAAGCTTCGTAGTACTCGGCAATCTGCAAGATCACGAACAGAACGCCCAGGCCAACGGTCGCAGCCAGCCACAGATTAAACTTCTTCTTGTTGTCGTTGAGCAACGCCGTGTGCGCAATGTGCACAGTGACGGAGGAAGACAACAGAATGATGGTGTTCCAGAGAGGCAGCCAGGCATACCAATGGTGGGCTTCTGCAAAAGACATGCTTTGCTTGGCGCTGGCAAAGGAGCCATTGTTCGCAATTAGCTGGTCTGCAGCACCGCCCACAGCTTCCTGAGGCGTCTGCATCATGGGCCAGCTCATCTGGAAACCTTCCCAAAGCAGGTAGTTCATTCGACCACCTTCACCTTCAGCGGCCAACCACGGTCCTGCCAAATTACGCACATAAAACAGTACGCCGAAGAAAGCAGCGAAGAACATCACTTCCGAGAAGATGAACCAGTACATGCCGAGTACGTAGGACTTTTTGAGCTGACCACTGGCCATCCCGGCAATGTTTTCGCGGATCGTGGTGCGAAACCATACAAACAAAGTGGCCGCGAAGACGAACAGACCACAATAAAGAATAGTGGGGGAGGCTTCGCCTGCCTCACCAAAAGTCAGCTGATTAATAAAATTGGCAGCACCGAATACGCTAAGTACGAGTCCGATGGTCGCCATCACAGCAAGTGGGCTTTTCTCCGGTACGTAATACTTTTCGTAATCTGTGGAGGTCTGGCTTGTCATTGAATTTTCTCTCCAGTTTTAAACCGTCGGTCCCCCTGACCGACAGCCGTTAACGTGCAGCGACAGCGCCCTGCGCCATGTCCGTCACGTCAAATAGGGTATAGGACAATGTGATTGTCTTAATATCGCTCGGCAGCTCCCGATCGATGATGAACTGCAGAGGCATCTCTGCCGAACTGCGTCCATCCAGAGGCTGCTGGTTAAAGCAAAAACACTCGGTCTTGTGAAAGTACTCGGCGGCTCGCGATGGCGAAACACTGGGAATCGCCTGAGCAACCATGGCCTGCGGCATTGGATTGCGTGCAAGAAACACCGTGTCGTTCGACGCTCCAGGGTTCACGCGCATCATTGTGCTCGATGGCCGAAATTCCCAGGGCATTCCATCATTGTTTGTGGCAACGAACTGAATGGTGATTTCCCTGCTCTCGTCTACACCCGCCTGCACGGCCGTGTAAACCTGTCCCGAAGTTTTGCCATTGATGCCCAGGGCATCGCAGAGCACGTTGTACAGCGGCACCATCACCACGAAAACAAAAGCAAACATCGCCACCGCTACCGCCACCAGTTTGATGACGGTATCGATGGATGGATTGTTGCTTACACGCATCATGTCGTTGTGGTTACCCGGGTATCGTCCAGCGCTGCTTAAGAGTGCGCGTGCGCTGGGTCGATAGTCGGCGGCACTTCAAAGGTGTGGTAAGGCGCTGGTGTCGCAACCGTCCACTCCAGGCCTTCGGCACCATCCCACACTTTCTCGTCACTGACAGGCTTGCCCGCTACGATCGTTGCTACAACGTTATAGAGGAACAGGATCTGCGATCCGCCATAAATGAACGCGCCGATAGAAGACATCATATTGAAGTCCGCAAACTGCAAAGCGTAGTCCGGAATACGACGGGGCATACCTGCAAGCCCAACAAAGTGCTGTGGGAAGAAAGTGATGTTGAAGCCGATGAACGAGATCCAGAAGTGGGTCTTGCCCATGGTCTCGTTGTACATCTTGCCGCACCACTTAGGCAGCCAGTAGTAAACCGCTGCTGACATGGAGAACACCGCACCCGCAACCATCACGTAGTGAAAGTGGGCAACAACAAAATAGCTATCGTGATACTGGAAGTCCGCTGGAGCGATAGACAGCATCAAACCCGTAAATCCACCGATGGTGAACAGCACCAGGAAGCCAATGGAGAACAGCATCGGTGTCTCGAAAGACAACGCGCCGCGCCACATGGTGCTTACCCAGTTAAAGACCTTCACACCGGTGGGTACCGCGATGAGCATCGTTGCATACATAAAGAACAGCTCACCAGCGACCGGCATACCAACGGTATACATGTGGTGTGCCCAAACGATGAACGACAGGAAGGCGATAGCCGCTGTCGCATAAACCATAGAGTCATAGCCAAACAGTGGCTTGCGGCTGAAGGCGGGAATGATCTGCGAAACCACACCAAACGCCGGCAGAATAATGATGTAAACCTCGGGGTGTCCGAAGAACCAGAAAATGTGCTGGAACAGTACGGGGTCACCACCACCGGCCGCCGAGAAGAAGCTGGTGCCAAAGTGGATGTCCATGAGCATCATGGTCACGGCCCCGGCCAGTACAGGCATTACCGCTACCAGCAAGAACGCCGTAATCAACCAGGTCCAAACAAACAGCGGCATTTTCATGTAGCTCATGCCGGGTGCACGCATGTTCATTACCGTCGCGATAATATTGATCGAGCCCATGATGGAGGACAGACCAAGAATGTGAATCGCGAAGATAAAGAAGGTTACTGAGGGCGCTGCGTAAGTTGTAGAGAGCGGCGCGTAGAAAGTCCACCCAAAGGCCGGTGCTCCACCTTCCATGAACAGTGTAGACGCCAGCATCAGAAACGCAGGAGGAAGGATCCAGAAGCTCCAGTTGTTCATGCGCGGCAATGCCATGTCTGGCGCGCCGATCATCATGGGTATGAGCCAGTTGGCCAAGCCCACGAAGGAGGGCATGATCGCCCCGAACACCATCACGAGTCCGTGAAGGGTGGTCATCTGGTTAAAGAATGCCGGCTCAACAAGCTGCATACCGGGCTGGAACAGCTCCGCGCGAATAATCATCGCGAAGGCGCCACCCAGAATGAACATTGCGAAGGAGAACCACAGGTACATCGTGCCGATGTCCTTGTGGTTCGTAGTAAACAGCCAGCGGCTGATTCCTTTAGCGGGTCCGTGTGCCATCGTTAATACTCCCCTCAACCCTTCTTGTAATTGAATACATCAATGGGCTGAACCATATCGCCCATATTGTTTCCGAATGCGTTGCGCTGGTAGGTGATTACCGCCGCCATCTCAACGTCGTTGATCTGGCCACCGAATGCCTGCATAGCAGATCCAGCCACACCGTTAATGCCGATGTTCAGGTGCTGACCAAGCTCGCCGGTAGCTACCGCTGATCCCGCAATCGCATTACCTACGCCACCCTCACCGTTTGCACCGTGACAGGCCAGGCAAGCGCGAGCGTAGACCGCTTTACCGCGCTCCATCAGCTCATCCATGGTGAAGGTCTGTGCCATCAACTCACGAACCTGAGCAGCTTCTTCCTGCTTATCGCTCTGCCACTCGGCATATTCTTCCTGACTGACAACTTTTACGACGATTGGCATAAAGCCATGGTCTTTACCGCAAAGCTCCGCGCACTGACCACGGTAGATGCCTTCTTCGGTTGCAAGAGTCCAGGTTTCGTTGATGAATCCGGGAACCGCGTCTTTCTTCACGGCGAGCTCAGGAACCCACCAGGCGTGGATAACATCGTTGGCGGTTACAAGAAAACGAACCTTTGTGTTGACCGGAATAACGAGGGGCTCATCGACTTCGAGAAGATAATTCTCGTTCTTGTCAGCAGAGTTGTAGATCTCTGACTGCGGCGTCTGGAGGTTACTAAAGAACGTGACGTTCTCGCCGTCTTCGTTCAGGTACTCGTATTTCCACTTCCACTGATAGCCGGTGACCAGGATGTCCATCTCGGCGTCTTCGAAATCGTAGATCTCGAGCAGCGTAGATGTCGCAGGTACCGCCATGCCGATAAGAATCAAAAACGGCACTACGGTCCAGGCAATCTCTACCTTGGTGCTCTCATGAAATTGAGCAGGCACCACGCCGCGGGATTTACGGTGATAGATGATGGAATAGAACATCACCGCAAACACCGCGATACCAATAATCACGCAGATCCACAAAATGATCATGTGCAAGTCAAAGATGGACTGACCAACGGCTGTAACGCCTGGATCCATGTTGACTGTGCTTCTCTCTCCGTCAGCCTGTGCAGATGCTGCCATCAAGCTCGTTGCGAGAGTCGTCGCCGAAAAAACCGCGGCTGCGCGTGTCTTCTGTAAAAGAGCTAGCGCTCGGTTGATTGTTCCCTGCATTACCGGGTCTCCATCAATCTACTGTGTTATCACGTCCAGAGAGCTACTGCTCCAGGGACTCCAAATCCTTTTGTCCAGCGAATTCGGGTACATTCAGCTGCCACACCATTTTTCAGAAGCGCGTAAACTTCGCGCGCCTGAGTGCAGTTTCTGCACGATCTTTCGCACAGAGACATCTTCGGTATGTGTTTTTTCGCCAGATGTAAACCATGTTTCCCCCGGGTTTACATGACTGACGGCGACAGGCTGGTTAGAGTTGTAGTAGTTGTGACTCGAAGTCACTTCCCCCTGAGGCGCCGCGATTATAGCGAAAGCTTCCCCATAAACCTACTAACGCGCTGATTTATAAGCGATTTGGTAAAAGCCGGAAGGAACCCGTTCTGTCCAGGGAAAAACCCCAAGATATAGCGATATCCACGAGCCTGGACGCCAAGATATGGGCCATCGCCTGGCCCGCCATCATTGCGAACATCTCAATTCCCTTGCTGGGCCTTGTCGATGCGGCCCTGCTGGGGCATCTGGATAGCCCCAAACACCTCGCAGCAGTAGCCGTGGGTGGTGCGGTGCTGTCCTTTCTTTATTGGGGGTTCAGTTTCCTGCGAATGGGCACCACCGGTGAGGTGGCAAGGGCAACAGGCGCCAAAGACGAGTCCCGGGCGCTATTGGCCCTAGCTCGCGCTTCGCTCATCGCCCTGGCCATCGCAGGCCTACTGCTCATTTTTCAGGGGCCACTGCTGACTCTGGGCTTTGAGATCATGGGCACCGGACCCGAAATACTAGAAACTGCAAAAAACTACGCGTCCCTTCGTTTGCTCAGCGCTCCCGCGGTCTTGCTGACCTACACGGCGCTGGGCTGGTTCATCGGCCATCAGGACACGCGCTGGCCCATGCGCATTTTGATCATTACCAACCTGATCAACATCGCACTGGATGCACTGTTTATTCTGGGCTTGGGGCTCGCAAGCAGTGGCGCCGCAATCGCCACGGTCATTGCCGAGTACGTGGGCCTTTTCGTCGCCGTATTTGGCTTTAAAAAACACCGCGCGTCTTTCTTTAGCGCGGCGCTTTGGGTAAAACTGCGCGTACTCGCGCCCTATGTCGATCTCATACGCAGCAACATCAATCTATTTTTTCGCACCCTCACCCTGCTCTTTGCCTTCGCATTCTTCACTGCTGCAGGGGAAAACCTAGGCCCCGATGTGGTCGCTGCCAACGCAGTAATGATGCAGTTTCTGCTTTTCGCCGCTTTCGCAATGGACGGGTTTGCCTATGCCGCCGAGGGTCTCGCCGGAGAAGCTTTGGGGGGAGGGGATTTGCAGCGGTTTTTCAAAGTCAGTCGGCGTTGTGCGCTGTGGACCATGGTCTCCGCATTTGTCATCAGCGCGCTGATTTTACTCAGCAAGCCCTGGCTGTTTCCCCTGCTCACCAGCTTGCCCGAAGTGCTGGCCATTATGAACGCCCACGGCCTATGGTTGGTGGTATTGCCGCTGATTGCTGCGCCGAGCTATCTGCTGGATGGTCTGTTTATCGGTGCGGGCGCGACGCGAACGATGATGCTGAGCATGGTGTTCAGTGCGCTGGCGATCTATCTGCCCTGCTGGTACGCCACTACAGGACTGGAGAATCAGGGGCTTTGGCTTTCTTTCGCCGCATTCAACGCCAGCCGAGGCGTGACGCTGGCACTGAGCTTTGCTTACTTCACTCGTCAGAATCGCTGGCGGCAGGGGCACCCGGGTCCAACAGCTTGACCACCTCCGCCGGGGTTTCTACGCGTCGCGCAGACGCCCGATTTACGCGGGTTTTCACTTCTGCGGGAACGTTGATCTCCGGCCTGCCCTCGCTAAAGCCACAGGCTACGCACTCGCGCTCATCGCTGTCCAAATCGACCACGATCTTGTCCATTTCAGCGCAGCGGGGGCACACAGCTCCCGCAATAAACCGCCGCCGAGATTGAAAACCGCTCATTTGTACATCCTTATTCCTTAAGTCGTCGCATCCACGTTTCGCCGGCATGCGACGCCTGACATAGGCTTCCCCCGTGACACAGGGAGAAAGCCCGGTAGCCTGCTTCTACGTTTAGCGCCACAATACTGCACTTCTGGCCCCCCATCGAGGACCCTACATCCGTGCATAAGCATTACACCAAAACAAGTTTGCGCAGCTTTCAGGGAGATACGCCCCAACTCGGCAATCGGGTTCTTATTGATCCCAGCGCCGTGGTATCGGGCGATGTGGTGTTGGGCGACGATGTATCTGTATGGCCGGGTACGATCATCCGCGGTGACATGCATGCCATTCGCATAGGCGCGAGAACCAGCGTGCAGGACGGCAGTGTTTTGCATATTACGCACGCCAGCGACTTCAACCCGGCGGGTTGGCCTCTCACCATAGGCGAAGAGGTCACCATCGGCCATAACGCAACCTTGCATGGCTGCACCCTGGGGGATCGCATTCTTGTTGGCATGGGCGCTATCGTCATGGATGGCGCGGTGGTTGAAGACAATGTTGTTATCGCTGCGGGCGCGCTTGTCACACCCAAAAAGCGTTTGCAGAGCGGCTACCTCTACGCCGGGTCTCCCGCCAAACAAATACGCGAGCTCAGCGAAAAAGAAATGGCGTTTTTTAGCTACAGCGCCGGAAACTATGTGCGCCTGAAAGACCGGCACATCGATGAACTGGACCTTCTTTTTAGCGAAGAGTCGTAACTCACGCCGCGGCAGCGAGGACTCCTCGCAACTGTTGAATCACGGGCTGGGATTCCGGACGCTGGCGATGCCAAACATAAAAAGCCTCTGCAGCCTGTTCTACCAACATGCCCAGACCATCGCTCACCGCCCAGGCGGCGTTTTGGGCCGCCCAACGCATGAATGCAGTAGGCTCTGCGCCGTAGAGCAGGTCGTAGCAACAGCAGCGCTCACTGAGTATGCCCGGCGATAGCGCCGGAGCGTCGCCACTGAGACCAGCGCTATTGGCATTAATCACCAGATCAAACTGCCCGTCCGGCAATGCCTCGTAACCGCCAGCAGAAATTTCACCCAGCACACCAAATTCCCGCGCCAGAGTCTCGGCGCGTTCCACCGTTCTGTTAACAATATGTACCGATTTGGGCAGCTCACGCATCAAGGGCTCGAGTACGCCGCGCACAGCTCCTCCGGCACCCACAATCAACACCCGCTGGCCCTGTATTCGCCATCCCAGGTTGGCGACCATGTCGCGTACCAGACCCACCCCATCAGTCGTGTCGCCGTGGAGGACACCATCGGCGTCTCGCCACAGCGTGTTCACGGCCGTGGCTCGCGCAGCTCGGGGGGTGAGCTCGACCGCCAGTGCCGCGGCCCGCTCTTTAAAGGGGACCGTGACATTCAAACCCTGACCGCCCGCATCAAAAAATGACGTGACGGCGCGCTCAAAGTCATTTAGCTCCACACGCAGTGCGCGATACTCCAACTGCACACCGCACTGCTTGGCGAATGCCGCGTGAATAAGAGGTGAACGGCTGTGCTTAATGGGATTGCCAAAAACAGCGAAGCGCTGCTTGTTACTCATGACGCCACCTCATTGTCTTCCAGCTGCAACCAATCGCGCCCGGTCAAAAAATAGTCCGTCAGCCGAGCCTCATCGGTTCCCGCAGCAGGTGTGAAGGCATACTCCCAGCGCACCAACGGCGGCAATGACATAAGGATGGCCTCGGTGCGACCGTTGGATTGCAAACCAAACAAGGTGCCGCGATCAAACACGAGATTGAACTCCACATAACGCCCACGCCGGTAGAGTTGGAACTGCCGTTCGCGATCCTCGTAGGGAGTGTCTTTACGGCGTTCAAGAATAGGGCGGTAGGCTGTCAAATAAGAATCACCGATGGCGCGCATGAACGCAAAACAAGTATCAAAATCCCAGCTGTTTAAGTCGTCGTAAAACAGACCGCCTATACCCCGGGGCTCATCGCGATGTTTGAGGTAGAAGTATTCGTCACACCACTTTTTATATCTGGGGTAGACCTCGTCACCAAAGGGCGCACAGGCATCTGCGGCGGTCTTATGCCAGTGGACACAGTCTTCATCAAAACCATAGTAGGGCGTCAGATCGTAGCCACCGCCAAACCACCAAACGGGTTCTTCGCCCTCCTTCTCCGCAATAAACAGTCGCACATTGGCGTGGGAGGTCGGGGCATAGGGATTGCGAGGATGAATGACGAGAGATACGCCAAGAGCCTGATAGCTGCGGCCAGCTAATTCGGGGCGCGCCGCCGTTGCAGAGCCGGGGAGTTTTTCGCCCATGACGTGAGAAAAGTTCACGCCCGCCTTTTCAAGCACATTGCCATCGCTGAGCACGCGACTCCGCCCGCCGCCGCCTTCCGGGCGATCCCACTCCTCGATAGTGAACTCAGCACCGCCATCCACTTGGGCTAGGCTTTCACAAATGCTGTCCTGGAGACTCAGCAAGTACTCTTTTACAGGCTTGATCAATTCGCTCATGGCGCAGATCCTTTTTATAGATATAAAAACCGTCGGTTTGGGACTGTTTGCCTCACAAACCTAGGCTCGAAAAATCTCATCACTAAACACATCGCGAATTGTCGATGGCCGCCCCACAGCGCCTACCTTTCCCGGGAGTACACCATCAAGCTGGTCGCCAAAGTAATTACGCACCGCCAGCAGTGTCCTGGGCGCCGGGCTGCCAGCCACATTCGCCGAGCTGGATACCAGGGGGCCACCGTGAACGCGACATAAGTCTCGCACCAGTGGATGCCCGCTTACCCGCACAGCCACTGTACTAAAGCGTCCGTGCACCAGTGCCGGCACTCTCCCGTGATGCGGTACCAGCCAGGTATTCGCGCCCGGCCAGGACACTCGTAGCTTTGCGCGCAATGCCTGGGGCAAATCCTCCAACAAAAACGCCAACTGCGATTCATCTCCCGCCACCAAAATTAGGCCTTTGTCCGCCGGGCGCTGCTTAAGGTCTAACAGGCGCTCTACGGCGCTCTCACTGAACGGGTCGCAGCTCAAACCCCACACCGCCTCTGTAGGACAAGCAATAACACCGCCAGATGCCACAACGTTGGCACAAAGGCGCATGCGAAAACTGACAGCTGGAGGCATTTGGCTCAACGGATAGGCCACAAGAACGGGCGCCGATTCTAGCAACTGATTTGGCGCTGGCAAGACTTGCAGTCGTTCCGGTAATAGCATCCGTCTACAGAGCGAAGCCAGCCGCGCACTTCCAGATCACTTAGCAAGCCCAAAAGCTCAGGAACAGGCAGTGCCGTGGTCTTCTGTAAGATCTGCAGCGAAAGACCTTCGTCACCCAATGTCTGCAACAATTGGGCGGCAACCCCAGACGGCCTGTGCCGACAATCGCTCTTTGGCTGCGCCACGCCCGGAAACAAACTTGAAAGTTCCTCCATGGCGGTGATGGGCGTCGCTCCGTCTCGCAGTAAGCGTCTGCAACCCGCGCCCTGTTCATGAAAAATTGACCAGGGCAAGGTAAAGACCTCCCGACCCTGCTCCAATGCCGCTGCGGCTGTGTGCAAAGAGCCACTGGGTAGCGCGGCCTCAATAATGATCGTTGCCTGCGCCAAGCCACTGATGATGCGATTGCGTCGCGGAAACTGATGCTTCGCAGGCGGCGTTCCTGCAGGCAGCTCACTGAGCAAACAACCATCCTTTGTGATGTCCTCTGCAAGCCGTCGATGCCGGTGAGGTGAAGCACGATCCACGCCTGAGGCCAGCACCGCCGCAGTGCTGCCACCCTCGAGAGCACCCCTATGGGCAGCCGCATCGATACCCAGCGCAAGGCCCGAGCAGACCGTATAACCGGCACTGGCCAGACTCTGTGAGACCTCCTGCGCCGCACGCAACCCGGCGTGACTGGCCCGGCGGCTCCCAACGATAGCCACGGCCGGTTGACTAAGGCAGGCGGGGTCGCCGCGACAGAACAGCCACGGCGGAGGGTCAGGTATTTCTTTTAGTCTTTCAGGGTATCGCTTATCAGCAATAGGGATGAACGCGTCGGATGGGGCACCTTGCAAATGCTCACACACCGCGCGGGGATTCCGTCGGGGCCAGTGTTTTCTGGCCCGCAGCAGCATGGCTTGGGTGGCTTTGGGTAGGCGGCTGAGCTGGTCTTTCGCGGGTTCGCTCTGCCAGTTTGCAGCAAACAGCGCACTGGGCGTGCGATATTCATGCAGCAGATCCCCGAGACCCTGGGTTTGGGGTCCCGACCAGCTGAGTAAGGTGTGGAAATGTTCCAGGGTCATGTCGTCCATGACCCGAAAGCTTACGTCAGGGGTTTTTTACTTTGTCCATCACTTTCAGCGGACGGTTGGATTTGAGGACAAGCGCATAGCTCGCCTTTTCGGCAACCTCAAAGACCATTGCCAGACCCGCTCGCACATCGGGAAGACTCACATTGCTTTGCGCGACCTCATCAAAAACAACGGCGCCTGTCTGGTAAATAGCCAGCACATGGCCGACTTGCATTCCCTCGCGTGCGCCCCTGTTAAGGACAACAATGTCCAAAGTGCCAATCTGGGTCACACCACCATCCACCGCAATCATGAACGCGTCTTCGACATCGACATCCGGCGCTCTGGGTTGAAAAGTGGCGTCCAAAATTCGCTCATCAAGAGGCAAAAGGCGATCTGTAATGCGAACCTCTTCTGTCACCCGGGTAACTTCAAGCTCCACTACGGGGTCAGAGAGACTGCTTTTGGCCTGCGCATTGCCGATATCCTGAGCCTGATAACCCAGTACCTCGAGAGTAATAGGATCGCGATACACATCCCCAGCGCGGAAGATACCGTAAGCGCGCTCATCTTCAGGAAAGTAACCGCGACCATAGATAGTATCGCCATTAGCCGTAATCAAATGCTCTTTTCCACCGGCAACCACATAGGACGATGACTCAAGCTCCTCAGGACCAATGATCCGGTGACGCTTCAAGAAGGCGTCCACATCATCCAAAGGAATCACGGGAATCGCCAAGTCCAACGGCGTAACACGCATATTAGGCGTCAGCTTTACATCACGACCCCGAGTGAGAGAAAGCCTGGGACGACCATCGACATAACTCAAATAAAGTGTGTCTCCGGGAAAGATCAGGTGGGGATTATCAATCTGTGGATTGACATCCCAAACTTCTGGCCACAGCCAGGGCTGCTCCAAAAACATGTCGGCAATACCCCAAAGCGTATCGCCCTCTTTGACGACATAGCTTTCGGGGGCTCCGCTGCGCACCGACGCATCCTGAGCCGGACTGATGCCTGGCAGAAGTAATGCAAAGATCAAAAGAGCACTGGTCCACCATCCCCTGAGGGCAGGGCTACTCTTACGAGTCACTGAGGGGGCGTTAATCTGCCATTCTGTCATCCGTCGTTCTCCCGGGCACGGAGCTTACGCAGTGTTCGCGCATAAATGTCCACGTTATACTATCGTAGTCTACGGTAGAAGTTAGATTCATGGCAGTCCTCGACATTTTAGAATTTCCAGATCCGCGTCTGCGCACGGTAGCAAAACCGGTGCACGTTGTTGACGACGAATTGCGGACGCTCATCGATAACATGATCGAAACCATGTACGAGGCTTCGGGTATCGGCCTGGCTGCAACCCAGGTCAACGTGCATCAGAGACTGCTGGTCCTGGATATATCCGAAAATCGTGACGAACCCATGGTCTTTATCAATCCTGAAGTCACGGTGATCGATGAAACTCTTGGCAGCTACGACGAAGGCTGTCTTTCTGTTCCGGGCTTTTACGAAGAAGTTAACCGGCCACAGACAATCCGTGTCGAGGCCCTTGGGCGTGACGGAGAGTCTTTCAGCAAAGAGCTGGATGGCCTCGCAGCCATTTGCCTGCAGCATGAAATTGATCATCTGGATGGCAAACTGTTCGTCGACTATATCTCGCCGCTAAAGCGCAACCGTATCCGCAGTAAGCTCGAAAAAGCTCACCGGCTGCGAGCCTGACACGAGGGTGTCAACTTTGCGCCTAGCCTTCGCGGGCACGCCTGATTTTGCGGCAAAGCATCTCCAAGCACTTATCAACTCTTCTCACGAACTGGTTGCTGTTCTGACGCAGCCAGACCGTCCCGCAGGGCGTGGTAAAAAGGACCGCCCGAGTCCCGTTAAAACGCTGGCAGAAGCGCATGATCTTCCTGTTTTACAGCCGACGAGCCTTCGCAAGCCAGAAGCGGTATCTGCAATTGCAGCTCTGGAGCTCGATGCCCTCATTGTCGTGGCCTACGGACTGATTTTGCCACAGGAGGTGCTGGATCTTCCGCGCTTTGGATGCCTGAACGTACACGGGTCTTTGCTCCCACGCTGGCGCGGAGCAGCCCCGATTCAGCGAGCTATTGAAGCAGGGGACCCCGAAAGTGGCGTCACCATTATGCTCATGGACGCAGGTCTCGATACCGGCCCCATGCTTGCCCGTGGACACTGCCCCATCACCACCCAAACCAGCAGTGGTGATCTCTACGATCAGCTCGCGGAGCTTGGTCCTGATCTGTTACTAAGCGTACTGGAAGACCTTCCCTTGCATCTATCCAAGGCCACTACCCAGAATGATCAGGACGCAAACTACGCGGCCAAGATCAGTAAAGAAGAAGCTCGGATTGACTGGGCGGAGCCTGCCGCAGTGATCGCGCGGCGGGTTCGTGCATTCAACCCTGCACCGGGCTGCTACGCATTTATAAAGGGGCAGCGGCTAAAGGTTTGGGCGGCGCAATCGGCCGCGAGTACGCCAGGCGACGAACCGGGAACTATTGTCAGCAGCTCTGGCCAGAGTATTGCTGTGCGCTGTGGTGAAGGAACAATCCTGCTCGAGACGCTTCAGATGGCTGGCTCAAAGGCTATGCAGGCAAGTGATTTGCTCCGTGGAAATGCAGATCTTTTTAGCCCCGGCAATCGCTTTAGCACAGAAGCCGGTACATGAAGCCTGGTGCTGCGGTTCGCGCCCGGGCGGCACAAATCATTTCCAGTGTTATGCGCGGCGACTCTCTGGACCGTGCCCTTGATAGCTACATCTCAGAGCTGCCGGAACGCGATCAGCCCCTGTGCCGTGAAATCTGCTTCGGCACGCTGCGGCACTACCCCCGGCTGAATGGACTGTTAGCTCAGCTTCTGCAAAAGCCGCTCCGCGCGAAAGACCAGGATGTTCACGCCCTTGCGCTGGCCGGGCTTTATCAGCTCACCAATATGCGTATTCCTCCTCATGCGGCGGTGAGTGCAACCGTTGATGCGGCGACCGTACTGAGAAAGCGGCAGCTGTCCGGACTGCTCAATGCGGTGTTGCGCAGATTTCAACGAGAAGAAGACGTCCTGGTTGCCAAACTGAGCCTTGCAGCCACGGCTGCTCACCCGGACTGGCTTTGGGACGCTCTGGGTGAACACTGGCCAGAACAGCGAGAGCAAATTGCTCTTGCTAACAACAGCCATCCCCCCATGACACTGCGGGTCAATCTTTGCCAGGGAAATCGAGATGCTTACCGGCAACGACTAAGCGATGCCGGTATCAACTCAAGTCCCGGACAACTGAGCCCCGCGGCGCTCACTCTGGAACGTGCTACGGATGTCAATGAGCTACCGGGATTTGCTGAGGGCCTGTGCAGCGTTCAGGATGAAGCAGCGCAAGTCGCGGCGCGGCTGCTGGCGCCTCAGCCCGATGAACGCATTCTGGATGCCTGCGCTGCGCCGGGAGGAAAGAGCGGGCATATTCTGGAACAACAGGCTTCGGCGCGGTCCCTCACAGCCATGGATATCAGTGAGGAGCGATTACATCGCGTCCAGGAGAACCTTGATCGCCTGGGACTCAGTGCACGCTTGATTGTAGGCGATGGCGCTGCACCCCCGGCAGCGCTCGCGGAGGCCGGGCCCTTTGATGCCATGCTTCTCGATGTTCCCTGCTCGGCAACGGGCGTTATTCGACGACACCCCGATGTCAAAATTCTCCGCCGAGCTGAAGATGCGGCGGGCTTTGCTGTTCAGCAAAACGCGATCCTTGATGGGCTCTGGCCGTTGCTGGCAGAAGGGGGCCGACTTCTCTACGTCACCTGCTCTGTGCTCCCTGAGGAGAACAGCGATGTCGTCGCCGCGTTTCTCGCGCGCCAGGGCGATGCTCAGGAAACAAAACTGGAACTGTCCGGGGCACATGCCTGTGCCCATGGTTTACAGATTTTGCCCGACGCCCAGGGCAGTGATGGTCTCTATTTCGCCATGTTGTACAAGCAGGGCCGATCCTCGTGAAGCATTTTTTAGAGCGTAAGATTTCCACTATGAAGCCTGTATTGCAGCAGGGGATTGCAGTACTGTGCAGCGACTGCAGCGGCAGGGTTTGTTCGCCATGAAAATCATTATTCTGGGCGCCGGTCAGGTGGGCGGAACGCTCGCGGAGCACCTGGCGAACGAGAAAAACGACATTACCATCGTCGACACCGACAGCGAGCGTCTCCGCACCCTCAAAGATAGCCTGGATATCGGTACTACCACCGGTAACGCTTCTCACCCGGACACCCTGAGAGAGGCCGGTGCCAAAGACGCCGAAATGCTGATTGCCGTCACCAATAGTGATGAGATCAACATGATGGCCTGTCAGGTGGCGCATACGTTTTTTCGCACGCCCCAAAAAATTTCCCGGGTTCGTTCCCAAGCGTATCTTGATCATCAGGAGCGGCTGTTCTCTGCAGACAACATTCCCGTAGATGTCATCATCGGTCCCGAGCAACTTATTACCACCTCGATCCGGCAGCTCATCGTCAACCCGGGTGCGCTTCAGGTCCTCGATTTTGCCGAAGGGCGAGTCCAACTGGTGGCCGTTCGCGCGGTGCACGGCGGCCCTATCGTTGGCAAAGAACTCAGCACCATTCGTGAGCACATGCCGAAAGTCGACACCCGCGTTGCGGCTATCTTTCGAAGAGATCGCGCGATTATCCCCAAGGGCGATACGGTGGTAGAGGCCAACGATGAAGTATTCTTCATCGCGGCGAGCCAACATATCCGCCAGGTCACCTCTGAGCTCCGCCGTGTAGATAAACCTTATAAGCGCATCATGATTGCTGGCGGCGGAAACATCGGCGCGCGACTCGCGAACTCTCTCGAAAAAGACTTTTCAGTCAAAGTCATTGAGTACAGCTACGCGCGCTGTCGTGTTCTGTCGGAACAACTCAAGCACACACTGGTTATTGGTGGCAGTGCGGCTGAGCCGGCACTGCTGGCCGAGGAGAACATTGAGCACACCGATGTTTTTTGCGCGCTGACCAACAACGATGAATCCAACATCATGATGTCGATGCTGGCCAAGCGCATGGGCGCAAAAAAGGTAATTACCCTGATCACGAACCCTGCTTATGCAGAGCTTGTAGGGGACGAGATCGACATCGCGATCTCCCCACAGGAGATCACTATTGGCAGCCTGCTTACCTATGTTCGCAAGGGTGACATCAGTGCCGTGCATGCTTTGCGGCGCGGTGCCGCGGAGGCTATTGAACTGGTAGCACGGGGGGATGCTTACTCCTCAAAGGTCGTAGGTCGACGCATTGAGGAAATCCCCCTGCCAGATAGTGTGACCATCGGAGCGATCGTCCGCGGTGAACAGGTATTGATCGCCCACCACGATTTGATGGTAGAAACCGACGATCACGTCATTCTGTTTTTGGTCGATAAGCACAAGATCCATGCGGTAGAGAAACTCTTCGCCGTGGGCTTTGGCTTCTTCTCCTAGGCCATCGCGTGCATTTCTCCATCAGTCTGCGCATTCTTGGACTACTGCTAACCCTCTTTAGCGTCGCCATGTTGCCGCCGCTTTTGATTGCGGTGCTTGCTGATGACGATACGGTGACGGGTTTTGTTTCTGCGTTCTCTATCTCCTTGTTATCCGGCGCAACCCTTTGGCTTCCCCTGCGCGGTGTAAAGCGCGATCTGCAGATTCGCGACGGCTTTTTGATAACTGCACTTTTCTGGACGGTACTGGGGTTGTTTGGGGCTTTGCCCTTTGCTCTCACAGAATCCCTTGGCATGAATGCCACCGACGCGATTTTTGAATCAGTGTCGGGACTCACCACCACCGGGGCTACGGTACTTACGGGGCTGGACGAGATGCCCGCCTCAATCCTGCTCTATCGGCAAATGCTCCAGTGGTTGGGCGGCATCGGTATCATCGTCGTGGCGGTTGCAGTCCTGCCTATGCTGGGCATTGGTGGTATGCAGTTGTATCGCGCGGAGACCCCAGGGCCGAGTAAAGACAGCAAACTCACCCCACGCATTACAGAAACCGCCAAAGCTCTGTTTTCGGTCTATTTAGCGCTGACGGTGCTCTGCGCCGGGGCCTACAGTCTGGCGGGAATGTCGGGCTTCGATGCTGTTTGTCACGCCTTTGCAACGGTCGCTATCGGTGGCTTTAGCACCCACGACGCCAGCATGGGCTACTTCGACAGCGAGGCCATCTATCTCGTCAGCACGCTGTTTATGTTGATTTCAGCACTCAACATCGGCCTGCATTTCACGGCATTTCGCCGCCGTAGTGTGTCCGGATATTGGGAAGACTCCGAAGCACGGTTTTTCGGCAGCGCAATGGCTGTGTGCGTGCTCATCACCTGTGCTTACCTCATGTTCTCTGAAACACTCGATATTCAGGAGAGCGTTGTACACGGGCTTTTTCAGGCCGTCTCTATAACCACGACCACGGGCTTCGCCACGCAGGACTTTTCCCTATGGCCGGGCTTTTTGCCCATGATGCTTTTGATGTTTTCGTTTATGGGTGGCTGTGTCGGCTCCACCGGTGGCGGCATTAAAGCCATGCGCCTTATGTTGATCTATAAGCAGGGCATTCGGGAGCTGAAGCAACTCGTACACCCTCACGCGATTATTCCATTGAAGGTGGGAAACCGTCGCGTGGAAGCAACGGTTGTTAGCGCGGTTTGGAGCTTTTTCGCGGTCTACACCTTCGCATTTATTGTGATCATGTTGGTGTTGATGGCCACGGGCCTGGATTTTATTACCGCCTTCTCTGCCGTTGCCGCAGCGCTTAACAACCTGGGTCCCGGCCTCGGCTCTGTCGCCGCTAACTATGGCGAGATCAGCAACTTTGCTAAGTCAGTGCTCTGTTTTGCAATGCTTTTGGGCCGGCTCGAAGTCTTTACCTTACTGGTGTTGTTTACACCGATGTTCTGGCGCAACTAAAAACCTCTGACACTAGCCGCTCTTTCCCGTACCTCGAGTCTTTCGAATAAGCTCGTAGGCTGCCTGTATTTCCTGGGACTTTTCCGTCGCGAGCTTGAGCATATCCTCGGGCACGCCGCGCGCAGACAGCTTATCGGGATGATGTTGGCTCATAAGCTTACGATAGGCGCGCTTTACTTCACCATCGGGCGCTTCCCCGCTAACACCCAAAGCAGCGTAGGCATCAGACAGGGTAGGTGCAGAGGGGTGGCCGGCGTGTTGATGAAACTGTTCCTGCGCAGTAGCCATGCGCAAAAACTCTTCGACGACTTCGGCGCTATAACCCAGCAGGTTTCCGATTCTCAGCAGCGCAGCACGTTCACCACTGTGTAGCTGCTGGTCCGCCAGGGCCAGGGCCACAAGAAACAGCATTAAGGTTTGCTTCAGCGCCGGGTGCGCTCCCCCCGCCAGAAGATAACTTTGGATCGTGGCATCGACAGAAAAAGCATCATCGCCACCTTCTTTAAACAGCAGTATGGCTTCGTGCCGTTGGTCATCGGAAAGTCCTAGCTGACGAAAGATCGCTTCAGTGTGCGCGACTTCATCTTCGGATATACGACCATCAGACTTGGCCACATGCCCCATGAGCAAAAACGTACTGCGAAAAAATTGCTCGCGAACTTTTTCGAGGTCGACGGAGCCCATACCCAGAACGCCGGCCAAACCCCGATCAAAAAGATGTCCCAGTACGAGTCCAAAGATAAGACCCGGAAAGCCCGCAACCAACAAACCCAGAGCGCCAGCCAGTAACTTACCCAGAAACATCAAATACTCCGCTTAAAAAATAAAGGGATACTGAAGATCAATCAGGCGGTATCAGGTCGCCATTCCGGCGCGTAATAGTCCACCGGTCCCCGGGGTCTGACCCGAAAACGCTTGTACTCCCACTGGTACTGTTCGGGGGCAATCCGAACACACTTCTCAACCCCGTCGTTAAGGGCTTTGAGGGAAACCTGCAAATCCTCACTATAAATATCTTCGTCTGCAGGCAGGTAATGCAAACGGTAGCCACCGGGTATGCGCTCGGCAAAGCCAAAAAAAGCCTGAGCTCCACTTTTTGCCAGAAGCTTGCTCGCCAACGTCATGGTAAAGGTAGGCACACCCATAAAAACGCTGTTCTCTCCGGATTCCACCACCGGTGGCACCTGATCGGGCAGGATTCCGGCTATGCCGCCTTTCTTGAGAGACTTCACCAGCTTGGCGAGACCGCGAGCATCCGTGGGTACCAATACGGAGCCCGATCGTTGCCGCGCGGCGCGCACCATATCATCAAGTTGCTGCATATGCGGTGGCTCATAGAGCGCGACCGAGTCGCCTAACTCCGAAATATGCAGGCCGACAATTTCCCAGTTACCCAGATGGGGTCCCAGCATCATGACGCCGCGACCACTTTCGAGTGCCGCGCGAACAACCTCATCGCCGACAACCTCGAGAATATGCGCACGAATCTGATCCCAAGGTCGGTTCCAGATGTATCCCATCTCCACGGCAAGCTCGCCGGTGGCCTGGAGGGATCGCCGTGCAAGATCTTCCTGCTCAGACTTTGAAAGCTCAGGAAACGCAAGACCCATGTTTCGTTCCGTGACTCGTTTCGGTCCACCACCCACCCACCAGGCAATACGACCCAGGCCTCTACCCATGGCGCGGCACACGCTCAAGGGTAAAAGTGATGACGACCACAATAAGAAGGTAATGAGACGGCTTTTCACGAATCTCTATCTTGTCGTTGCTGTGACATAGAAGCGTTAATGGTGTGTTAGTTGGGTAACAACTGCGTATTGTGCCGCTGTTACTGACGGTATACTACGGGCCTTTTGCACCTCGCACAGGATTTCGCGTGAGCCAGTATCTCGACCCAGCACAAGACCCCATCAGTTTTCAGGAGCTTATTCTCAGATTGCAGCAATTCTGGGGAGACAAAGGCTGCCTTATCCTCCAGCCTCTGGACATGGAAGTGGGTGCGGGCACTTTTCACCCGGCAACGTTTTTGCGCTCTTTAGGGCCCGAGAACTGGAATGCAGCCTACGTCCAGCCCAGCCGGCGCCCAACAGATGGTCGTTACGGCAAAAACCCCAACCGTTTACAGCATTACTACCAGTTTCAGGTGGCTATGAAGCCATCACCTCCGGAGTTTCAGGAGCTGTATTTAGAGTCACTGCAAGCTTTGGGTATCGACACACTGACCCATGATGTGCGCTTTGTGGAAGATAACTGGGAGTCGCCAACCCTCGGCGCATGGGGACTGGGTTGGGAAGTGTGGCTCAATGGCATGGAAGTTTCTCAGTTCACTTACTTCCAGCAGGCGGGGGGCATTGAATGCTATCCGGTGACCGGCGAAATCACCTATGGTCTTGAGCGTATTGCTATGTATTTGCAGGGAGTGGACAGCGTTTACGATCTGCTCTGGACACGCAGCCCCCAGGGACCCGTGCTTTATGGCGATGTATTTCATCAAAACGAAGTAGAAATGTCGCAATACAATTTTGAAGAAGCAGATGTCGACTTCCTGTTTACGCAGTTCGATCATTGCGAAAAAGAAGCAAAGCGCCTCACGGAGCTTGAGCTACCCCTGCCTGCCTACGAAATGGTCATGAAGGCATCACACACCTTCAACCTGCTGGATGCACGCCACGCAATTTCTGTGACGGAGCGACAGCGCTATATTTTGCGCGTCCGCACCCTGGCTCGAAACGTTGCTCAGGCTTATTTCAATGCTAGAGCGGCTCTCGGGTTTCCTATGGCGGAGGCCACTATCCGCGATGAGGTGCTAGCACAATTGAAGGAGGCTGCGGCATGAGTCAGCAGTCCTTACTGCTCGAGATTGGCTGTGAAGAGCTACCTTCCAGCAGCCTGGAACAACTGGGGGTGGCACTCCACGAGCAGCTTATCGCCAAACTGGCAGAAAAAGGCTTGTCTCACGGTGAGACCCATTGGTTTGCAGCGCCAAGGCGCTTAGCCGTACTCATAGATGATCTGATAGATCAGGCCCCGGATGAGTCGCGCGAAGCCCTGGGCCCGCCTCTAGCCCAGGCCCGGGATGACGAGGGCAACTGGTCCCGCGCAGCTCAGGGTTTTGCATCGAAGCTTGGCGTCACAGCGGACGATCTGGAGATTATCGACACCCCTAAAGGCCAACGCCTCGGAATACAGCAGATTGTTACAGGCGCTAAGAGCAGCGAGTGTCTCAGCGAGGTCGTTAGCAGCGCCGTCACGGCGCTGCCAATAGCAAAACGTATGCGCTGGGGTGCGTCCCGCAGAGAGTTCGTGCGCCCGGTGCATTGGATTGTGCTGATGCACGGTAAGCAGTTCGGCTTTGGTGATGTGTTGGGTATTGCGAGTGGCAATACCTCTAGGGGACACCGCTTTCATGCGCCGGACCCCATCACCATTGAGTCCGCGGGTGATTATCAGAGACTGATGCGGGACGCCTGGGTTATCGCAGATTTTGCCGAGCGCTGTGAGCTGATTCGCGAACAGGTAAAAGCTGCCGCCCTGGCGCTGGGTGGTGAAGCGCTAATTGATGACGATCTGTTAGGTGAAGTTGCCAGTCTCGTAGAGTGGCCTGTGGCCCTCGCCGGCAGTTTTGATACAGCATTTCTGGAAGTTCCAGCAGAAGCACTGATCTCGTCAATGCAGAGTCATCAGAAGTACTTTCCCGTCGTCGATGAAAACGGCAGCCTCATGCCGAACTTTGTCACGGTCAGCAATATCGAGAGCCGCGACCCCAGTCAGGTGGTTGCCGGCAACGAGCGCGTAATCAGACCACGGCTGGCAGATGCTGCATTTTTCTTCGAGCAGGACCGCCAAAGCACTCTTGCCTCACGGGTCGACCGTTTAGGCGCCGTGGTTTTTCAAAAACAGCTGGGATCTTTGCTGGATAAGACCCAGCGGGTACAGCGGCTCGCCGGTAAGCTCGCCACTCTGACAGCTGCCGATCAGGCGTTGGCCGAGCGCGCGGCAGAATTGTGCAAAGCGGATTTGGTCTCAGACATGGTTCTGGAGTTTTCGGACATGCAGGGGATCGCCGGTGCCTACTACGCCCGTAACGATGGCGAGGACAGCGCCGTCGCTGATGCCATTGCACAGCACTACTGGCCAAGCCAGGCGGGAAGTGAATTGCCCGTTGGTGGGGTTGCAGTAGCGGTAGCTCTCGCTGACCGTCTGGATACGCTTATGGGTATCTTCGGTATTGGCCAGCCACCCACAGGATCCAAAGATCCTTTTGCACTGCGACGAGCATCCATTGCTGTTTTGCGGATCATTATTGAGAAAGAACTCACGCTGGATTTACGTGAGTGTCTGGATCTCGCGGGTGCAGGTTTTGCCGAAGGGGTGATTAGTGATGATGCCGCTGATGCGGTGTTCGATTACATGCTCGACCGACTTCCCGCGCTGTACGAAAACGACGCCATACCCATTGAAGTTTTCCGCGCGGTGCGGGGTAGCGGCAGTTCAAAACCCGCCGATTTCGACCGGCGAGTTCGCGCAGTACACGCCTTTGGTCATAGGCCCGAAGCGGAAGCCCTGGCGGCAGCTAACAAGCGCGTCAGCAATATATTGGCCAAGGCAAGCGATCGCGACGAAGGGCTAGGTGTAAGTGCTAACTTACTCTTAGAGCCCCAAGAGAAAGAACTTAATGATGCGGTTTCTGCCGCAGCCAAGGATAACGTCGACGCTTTGGCGACTGCAGATTACGCAACAGCGCTCGCGCGTTTGGCGACACTTCGCGAGCCCGTAGATGCTTTTTTTGATGGGGTGATGGTGAACGCAGAAGATCCGGCCCTCAAAGCAAATCGACTCGCTCTCTTAGCCAAATTACGGGAGCAATTTATGCTCATCGCCGACATTTCTCAGCTCGCAGGCGGTAAGAGCGAGTGACCAATCTTCCAAGCAATCCGATCTCGGCAGGGCAGTGATCGAGTCCGCGCTCAACGACCCGTCACCGCTCTATGCCGTTATCGGTCTAATCTGCGGCGCTGTCATCGCGTGGCTTTGGCGGGGTGCAGAAGTCACAAAGACCCAAGGTGATTTACGCGAGCAAAGAGATCGGCTGCAGGAGCTTGAGATTGCACATGCAAGCCTTCTTAGCGAGCGAGAAGTCCTCGCAGAGCAGCTGCAGGAAATGGGCGAGCGGGTCTCATCCTTGCAAGAGGAGCGTAACGTCTTAGCAACCACCAACGCGGGCTTAAGCGCACGCCAAAGTGCTGAACAAGAAAAACATAAGGAGCAGGTCGCGCTCCTTGAGCGGAGCAAGGCGCTACTTGCCGTCGAGTTTGAAAACCTAGCAAACCGCATCTTTGAAGAGCGCGGCAAAAAGTTTAGCCACGACAACCAGCAATCCATGGAATCTTTACTCAAGCCCTTTGGCGAGCAGATTCATCGGTTTCAGTCACGCATCAATGAAGTGCATACGCAGTCGGTTCGCGGCAATGAAAGTCTCGCAGCTGAACTGCGCAACATGATGGGCGTTGGGCTAAAAATGAGTGATCAGGCCGAGAATCTGGCCACTGCGCTAAAAGGTGATAAAAAGACCACGGGTAACTGGGGCGAAGTTCAGCTTGAGAGGACCCTGCAACTTGCAGGTCTGGAACCCGGTAGTCACTACGAAGCCCAATCAAGCTTTCGGGATGGTGAAGGTAAGCTGCGCATTCCGGATTTTGTAATCAAGTTGCCGGATGGTAAGCACCTGGTTGTGGACAGCAAGGTATCACTGGTCGACTACGACCGCGCGGTGGCAGCCGAAACCGACGAAGAGCGCCATGAAGCATTAAAAGCCCATGGAGCCGCGCTAAAACGGCATATCGATGATCTATCAGCCAAGGATTATTCTGCGCTGGGCGGGATGAACAGTCCTGAGCTTGTCTTTATGTTTATGCCCATTGAGGCCGCTTATATAGAGGCTCTCAAATTCAATCGCGAATTGTTCAACGATGGCTATCGCAAAAACGTGATTATGGTGTCCCATACCACCCTGTTACCCATGCTTCGCACGGTAGCGAGCTTATGGATTGCCTATCGTAGCAACGAGGAGGCACGGGAAATCAGTGAGATGGCAGGGGAAATCTACAATAAGGTGTGCTTAGTGGGTAACCGGCTCGAGGACATGGGTAAGACACTCAATACAGTCACCGATAAATACAATAAAACAGTAACCGCGTTGGTCGGCAAACAGGGTCTTTACGGAAAAGTAGAACGATTCAAGAGTACTGCGGCCAATGCAAAAGGTGAATTACCGCCTGCGGTGACTCAACACCCGACCATAGAACATGATCGTCTGGGTGTTCTCAAGCCTGACAAACCAACAAACAACGCCTTAACCGACGAATAGGAACATTCTGCAAACTAGAGTAGTGGCGTCACGCTATACAGCATATCGACCACCTTAAAGCGCCCCAGTGCGTCTCTGCATTAAAGTCAGGGAACAGCGACTACCGACAATGCCTTGTCTGTCTTGCCGGAGGGAACGTTTTGGCTGCAGTTACTCAGGCTCAGGGCCGGTGGGTCTAAGGAGAGGGTTAAGGGCGCAAACTGCGCAAGCACATTCAAGCCGAGAAGGTTACGACCGGCCCCAGGAACAACGAGTACTTCGGTCAATCCAATGTCACACCCCCCGACGAGGTGGAGTGCTTCTATTTCATAAACCTCCAACCGCCGCGTACGTCCGTCGGCCATCTTGGCAGCAACGTCACGGATTTTTCGCACGGAACTACGGTCACTAATTCCTGCAAAAACTTCACTATTTATGGTCGCCATTGCCGCGCCGGTATCCAACAAAAACGTTGCAGGGTGGCCATCAACGATCATTGATAACTCCAGTGCACCTCCTGACCCGCTATGTAAAGGAAGTTCTACGGACTGTTGGGCTGAAGCAGAATGAACACCCATCAAGAGAATGTAAAAAAACACGGTAAGTAATTGACGGAGGCGCATACCCACTAGCTGCAAAAGTTAAGCCATGCGCCCAAAACCCCTCTGTTTCGGGGGTCACGCTGGACTTGTATAGCACCAACTTTGCGAAAACGCCCCAAAATAGTGCGCAAATCGCTTCTATTGGGTGCGTGACGTTTTTGTATTACACTTTTCTATGTCTTGTAGCGGTCTGAACACGCAGGATCGCTTTTGTCGAACTGTGGAGGTTAATCAGCTATGACAGCACTCAAGAATTCAAACGTTCTGAAGCTTTTAAGCGCAACTATCGTTGCTACAACCATGCCTTTAGCAGCAACCGCATTCGCAGAGGATGTAGCTGGAGATGAGGCAACTACCTACCGCTGGAAGGTGGACATGCGAGGTAAGCCACCTTATAAGCGCGAGCGTGTTGCCATGGAAACCGTCGATGTCGCCTCCATGGAGATCAGTGAAATCGACATGGCGACAGAAGTCGTATGGGAACGGGAATTCTCGGGTAGACCACCCTTTAAGCGTCGGCTAATTGAGTTACCGGTTGCTGACGCCGCGTCTATAGAGCTGGTAGATGAGCAGCCGCGAGGTACAAGTTTCCGCGGTCGACCGCCGTTTAAGCGTCACCGTTAACAACAAGCATCGCAACACTTTGCGCCGAGCCTCAGGGAACGGCGCTTTTGTACTTCGAGTTATTGCCCCGTTAGTCAAAGTTAAGGCCGACTCCGAAAGCCCTGCCTCTATCAAACCCTAGAACATTTCTTGCCGTACTGTAAGCTTGCTTGGATTCCGATACAGAAGGAAACAACCATGGCATCTAAGCTCTTCAAAGAATGTCTAGAAGATGTGTATCAGGGTGAGCTCACCGGCGAAGTGGGCTTTGAAGGAATGCTCGCGGTCGTGGACACCGACGAACAGCGCTATATCGCTGGATCAATGCTACAGCTTGAAACTGAAGGCAAGGCACGAATGCGCCCGATACTTATGCGCTACGGACTTTCCGTTCGCGATATCCCCGAAGCGCGTAGCGAAGGCGAAGCCGCGGGGGCGGCAATGAATCAGCTGCCCTGGGAGCAACGTTTTGCAGCCCTTGGCGACATGATCCAAACGACTTATCTACCGCGATACGAAGAACTGGCGACTCTTATAACAATAGAAGAAGACTCGGAGGCCGCGGCTCTGGCAAAGTTTATGGGCGATCACGAACGCGCCTTGCTTTCCTCTGCACGGAAGATTGCGGCTGGAGAGCTTAATCCGGCGGAACCGGTCGTTCGACTACTTCAGTTCCCGTTACTGCGCTCCAACAGTGCGTAAATCACCGTCTTTGCCAGAAACTCACATACATGCTGCTCACTAGGGTCACGGAACACGTACGAACACAAAACTGGTTAGCGGTAGGCATCGACTTTGTCATCGTTGTTGTCGGTGTGCTCTTTGCACTCGTAGCAGAGCAGTAGTTTCGGGATGAGCAGCTACGAAAAGAGCTTACTCAGATAGAAGTCGTCCTAAACGCGAGTCTTCTGCAAAACCTTTTTAATATTCGAGAAGTTGTCGCTATAGCGCCCTGTAGGAAAGAACGCACGGAAGCTCTCTCTATTACTCCAGAGAGACAGTGACCCTTGGAGAGGTTTACCCTGGGCTGCTAAAAAAGGCAGTTTTGAAACTGTTCTCCCGGAAGTTCAGAGATGGACCCCAGTGACCGTGCAGGTATTGAACGAAGATTAGTGCTTCCCTCAAGATGAGCGTAATGCTCTGGAG
>NZ_CBFIIF010000010.1:0-92621 GCF_965662665.1 Congregibacter sp.
CTGTAGGTGCTGGAGTTGTCGCTAAGATCATCGAGTAAGGCGAGGGTAGATACTTCGGCTTGCACCGCTGCACCTGTTTCTTCGCGTCGCGCTTTGCGCTCCTGATTGCTGCGAAACAGGCACACCGGCACAAGCCTTAGGCACGACCCGAGCGGGTCTCGGCGGTGTTGCGAAGCGAGCGTCAGAGCGCAAGCAGCGAGCGTAGTAATACCGGCGAGATTCGCGGAGCGTAGTAACGAAGAACCCAGCTAGTTAGCTGGGTTTTTTGTGCCTGCCGTTTAGCAGCGAGCGCAGTAGTGGTTCAGAGACTCGCGATTGATGCTAGCGTTCTGAGACTCACTCGTTGATCTCATCGATCTGCTCATTGAGCGTCCAGTAGTCGTAAAGGATCCCGAGGCCAAAGAGGCCGACGGTGAATAGATACAGAAGGCCGGTAAAGACCTTACCCATATAGAAGCGGTGGATACCAAAGGCGCCCAGGAATGTCAGCAGAATCCACGCGATGTTGTAATCGACGTCGCCTTCAAAGTAGCGTCTATCCGCATCATCATTCATGCCGGGTATCAGCAGTAGATCGATTATCCAGCCGATAAAGAAGAGGCCAAAGGTGAAAAACCAGATGGTCCCCGTGATAGGGCGCCCGTAATAGAAGCGATGGGCGCCCATGAATCCAAAGATCCAAAGCAGGTAACCCATTACCACTGAGTGAGAGCGTTCCATATAGCTAGCCTCCTTAAGAATCGGCAGCCTGATGCTGACAATCCACAATTAATCCTGCCCTGATCATGACACAGGTCATGGTGTGGGACTAAAGGTGCACGGTAAGCTGAACCCACACTGCGACGAATCCACTAGCTGATGGGGCCTGTTGTATCTTGCCGGTCCCTAATAAGGAGTTTGAAATGCCCGTAATACATCACGACTTGATTCATGAATTTCCAGAGCTCAAGGATCGTATCCATGAACTCAAGACCAGCAATACGCACTTTAGGAAGCTCTTCGATCGTTATCACGAGCTGACTCGAGAGATCGAGAACATGGAGGCCGAGGTAACGCCCGTCACGACGCGGACTGAAGAAGACGCAAAACTGAAGCGACTGCATCTGAAGGACGAGCTCTATCATATGCTGACCCAAAAGGCGCATTGATGTCAGCCGAAACATCCGCTCAAAAGGAGGATCTCGAGTCTCGGCTGCGAGAGCTGGAGGGGCGTCTGGAAAGTCTCAAGCGTGATGCCGCACAGGAGCATTCTTCTGATTCCGCGGAGCAGGCCCAAGAGCGGGAGAACGATGAGGTGGTGGACGCCATCGGCGTCGAGACGCGAGAGGCGATTGCCGCCATGAAGTCCGCTCTTCAAAGACTGGAGGAGGGGAACTACGGGATTTGCATCCAGTGCGGACAGGCTATCGCGGCCGATCGGCTCAAGGCTAGGCCAGAGGCTACACATTGCATTGATTGCGCGGTTTAGCGCCCAGTGACTCTATTCCCTTAATGGTTCCCTGGGCGTCCGGTATCTGCCTCGGCGCGCTGTTCACCATCGCTCAGTCGACTGTAAGCCCAGGGTACGCGTGGCTGTCGATATTTCACAGAATATTCCTTGACAGTTGGGGTACTCATACCTAGAATTCGCCCTCCATTTGTCGGGGTCCCCACCGCGGGGCTCTGGTTTTTTGAAAAGATTGGAGACTGATCGCGTGCAGAATCAACGCATACGTATTCGCCTGAAAGCTTTTGACCACCGCCTGATCGATACATCGACTCAGGAAATCGTTGAAACAGCTCGGCGAACCGGCGCACAGGTACGAGGACCTATTCCTCTGCCAACGCGCAAAGAACGATACACCGTGCTGGTATCACCGCACGTAAATAAGGATGCCCGTGATCAGTACGAGATTCGTACCCACAAGCGTCTACTAGACATCATTGAGCCAACAGAGAAGACCGTTGACGCATTGATGAAGCTCGACCTAGCGGCGGGCGTGGAAGTACAAATCAGTCTTGGTTAACGACAATTCGTAGCAAGACCTGCTCCGGCCACTGATTAGCGGCGCGGAGTGTGTAACGCCCAAGCCTTCATGGTGAAGGAACGGGCGGCCATAGAGGGTGAGAGCCCCGTACACTGTGAGGTTGGTAAAATGACTATTGGCTTAGTCGGCCGGAAGTCCGGCATGACGCGCGTCTTTACTGAAGATGGCGCATCTATTCCAGTAACCGTAGTGGAGGTTTCTCCAAACCGCGTTACTCAAATCAAAGAAAACGACAGCCACGGCTATCGTTCGATTCAAGTAACTGCGGGTAGCCGAAAGGCCGCCAAAGTAAGCAAGTCCGAGGCGGGTCTCTTCGCCAAGGCCGGTGTTGAAGCTGGTCGTGGTCTGTGGGAATTCCGTTTGTCTGCCGAAGAAGAAGGGTTTGAGGTTGGCTCTGAGCTGACCGTCGAGCGCTTCGAAGAAGGCCAGAAAGTGGACGTTGCTGGTAAATCCAAGGGTAAAGGCTTCCAGGGCGTTATTAAGCGTTGGAACTTCAGCATGCAGGATGCTACCCACGGTAACTCATTGTCGCACCGTGCGCCTGGCTCCATCGGCCAGTGTCAGACTCCTGGCCGCGTCTTCAAAGGAAAGAAGATGTCGGGTCAGATGGGCAACGCAAATGTAACGGTGCAGGGTCTTGAGATCGTGCGTGTAGATGCAGAGCGCAATCTGCTCCTGATTAAAGGTGCTGTACCTGGTGCACCCGGTGGGGACGTTGTTGTACGTCCGGCCGTTAAAGGCTGAGCGCGGGAGGAATTTAGGTGGAACTGAGTATATTAAAGCCCGGGAATGAGTCAGCAGGCACGGTTTCTGTGTCAGATGCTAACTTCGCGCGCGAGTACAACGAAGACCTGGTACACCAGGTTGTGACGTCTTTTCTTGCCGGTGCCCGTCAGGGTACACGGGCGCAGAAGACGCGTTCTGATGTCAGCGGCGGTGGTAAGAAGCCCTGGCGCCAGAAGGGTACGGGCCGTGCTCGTGCGGGTACGATCCGATCGCCGATCTGGCGCAGCGGTGGCGTAACCTTCGCAGCTCGTCCCCAGGATCACAGCGTAAAGGTAAATCGCAAGATGTACCGCGCTGCGCTCAAGACAATCATGTCTGAGCTGGCTCGTCAGGATCGTTTGGTGGTTGTAGAGACCCTCGATCTGGATGCGCCCAAGACTAAGCTGTTAGTCAATCAGTTAGATGGCTACGGCGTGAACAGTGCGCTTTTGATTGCCGATCAAGTGAACGAGAACTTGTATCTGGCGTCACGCAATCTGCAAAAGGTCGATGTCCGCGATGTGCAGGCTATCGATCCCGTAAGTCTGCTGGCCCACGACAAAGTCATGGTGACGGTAGACGCTGTTAAGAAGATTGAGGAGATGCTGGCATGAACCGTGAGCGCGTATTTCAGGTGCTGATGGGCCCGCATGTGTCGGAAAAGGCAGCAATTGTTGCCGATGCCAATAATCAGTACGTATTTAAAGTCGCACTTGACGCAACTAAGAGCGAGATCCGCAAGTCCGTGGAGCAGCTTTTTAAAGTGAGCGTCGAAGATGTCCAAACCCTCAAGGTCAAGGGCAAGATGAAGCGTAACCGTTACGGGTTTAGCACTAAGCCAACCTGGAAGAAAGCCTATGTTCGTATTGCCCAAGGGCAGGACATTGACTTCGCGGCAGCTGAGTAAGGGAGAGCGGACAAATGGCAATTGCAAAGAGTAAGCCGACGTCAGCGGGCCGCCGTCACCAGGTTCGCGTCGTTAATCAGGAGCTGCATAAAGGTGCACCCTATGCGCCGCTTCTTGAGAAGCAGTCGCGCAATGGCGGTCGAAACAACAACGGACGTATTACCACACGTCACGTAGGCGGTGGGCACAAGCAGCACTACCGGGTTATCGACTTTAAGCGCAATAAAGATGCGATCCCCGCGAAGGTTGAGCGTATTGAGTATGACCCGAATCGCACAGCGCACATCGCTCTGTTGTTGTTCGCCGATGGGGAGCGTCGTTACATCATCGCTCCAAAGGGCCTGAAGGCGGGTGATGCCGTGCAATCAGGTTCTGCTGCACCAATTAAGGCGGGTAACTGCCTGCCTTTGCGCAACATTCCCGTGGGCTCTGTTGTGCACGCGGTTGAGTTGAAGCCGGGCAAGGGTGCGCAGATTGCGCGATCTGCCGGTGCTTCCGTGCAGCTTGCAGCTCGCGAGGGTCGTTACGCGACGATCCGGCTGCGTTCAGGTGAGATGCGTAAGGTGTTGTCCGACTGCCGGGCAACACTGGGTGAAGTGTCTAACTCTGAGCACAGCCTGCGCAAGCTTGGTAAAGCGGGTGCTGCTCGCTGGCGTGGCGTTAGACCAACGGTACGTGGTGTTGCCATGAACCCAGTTGATCACCCACATGGTGGTGGTGAAGGTCGTACTTCTGGTGGCCGACATCCGGTTAGCCCCTGGGGCACACCGACCAAGGGTTACAAGACCCGCAAGAATAAGCGTACCGATGATCTCATCGTGCGTCGTCGGCGCAAGAAGTAACGCCGGCGCCCTTTGGGATTGGACGAACAGGATTAGAGGAACAAAACAGTGCCACGTTCATTAAAGAAAGGCCCGTTTATCGATCTGCACCTTCTGAAGAAGGTTGAGACCGCATTGGAGGCTAACGATCGTCGACCTATCAAGACCTGGTCGCGTCGCTCCATGGTATCTCCGGATATGGTCGGATTGACTATTGCCGTGCACAACGGGCGTCAACACGTGCCTGTGCTGGTTAACGAGGACATGGTAGGCCACAAGCTTGGTGAGTTCGCGGTGACGCGTACTTTCAAGGGCCACGTTGTGGACAAGAAGGCGAAGCGCTAAGCGCTGGCCGGGAATAGGAATCGGATTGATGGAAGTTTCAGCTAGATTAAAAGGTGCACGCATCTCCGCGCAGAAAGCGCGGCTGGTTGCAGACCAGGTGCGGGGAAAGCCCGTAGAAGAAGCCTTGTCTGTGCTGGAGTACAGCAATAAGAAGGCAGCACACATTGTTCGCAAGGTGCTGAACTCCGCTATTGCAAATGCTGAGAACAACGAAGGTGCTGACGTCGACGAGTTGAAGGTTTCAACCGTTTTCGTAGACGAAGGCATGACGATGAAGCGCTTGCGTCCGCGAGCAAAGGGCCGCGCAGATCGTATTTTTAAGCGCAGCTGTCATATCACTGTAAAAGTCGCCGACGGCGAAAGCTAAAGGATCAGGAGAGGACCACATGGGTCAGAAAGTACATCCCACGGGCATCCGCCTTGGCATCGTCAAGGACCACACTTCGGTTTGGTATGCGGATCGTAAAAACTATGCAAAGCAGCTGGTTACCGATCTGAGCGTTCGCGCCTTTATTGAGAAGAAGCTGGATAACGCGTCCGTAAGCCGGGTTGTCATTGAGCGCCCAGCTCAGACAGCACGCATTACGATTCACACTGCTCGTCCAGGCATTGTGATCGGTAAAAAAGGCGAAGACGTCGATAAGCTTCGCAAGATTTTGACTGAGAAGATGGGTGTGCCCGTGCACATCAATATTGAAGAGATTCGCAAGCCCGATCTGGATGCTCGCTTGGTAGCACAGAACGTGGCTCAGCAGCTCGAGCGACGAGTGATGTTTCGTCGAGCGATGAAGCGCGTGGTTCAAAATGCTATGCGCCAGGGTGCGGAAGGTATCAAGGTTCAGGTCGGCGGCCGTTTGGGTGGAGCAGAGATTGCACGCACCGAGTGGTACCGCGAGGGTCGTGTCCCTTTGCACACGCTGCGTGCTGATATTGATTACGCAACATATGAGGCAGCAACCACTTACGGAATTCTGGGCGTGAAGGTCTGGATCTTCAAGGGTGAGGTGCTAGGTGCTGATGAGGCTGATAACGGCCGTAAGGCAGCGGCCAGCTAAGCGGCCAAAAAAGCTAAGGGTTTAGAAGAATGCTGCAACCAAAACGTACAAAGTTTCGCAAGGCGATGAAGGGCCGTAACCGCGGTCTTGCGCATCGTGGTAGCAAAGTCAGCTTTGGCGAGTTCGGGCTGAAGGCTACCGGTCGTGGGCGTATTACAGCGCGTCAGATCGAAGCCGCTCGTCGCGCCATGACTCGTCACATCAAGCGTGGCGGAAAGATATGGATTCGTGTGTTCCCGGACAAGCCAATTACTGGCAAGCCGTTGGAAGTTCGACAGGGTAAAGGTAAGGGTAACGTAGAGTACTGGGTTGCTCAGGTTCAGCCTGGCAAGGTGCTTTATGAAGTACAGGGTGTGTCGGAAGAGTTGGCTCGCGAAGCTTTTGAGCTTGCCTCAGCCAAAATTCCGGTTGCTACCGCGTTTGTTAAAAGATCGGTGATGTGATGAAAGGCAGCGAATTGCGCGAGCAAAGCGCAGAACAATTAGTCGAGCAGCTGCTGGCGCTCCGCGAGGAGCAGTTCAAGCTGCGTATGCAAAAGGCGACTGGCCAACTGAGCCAGACTCACCTCCTGCAGGCCAACCAGCGCGACATCGCGCGGGTTAAAACCGTGTTGCACGAAAAGGCAGGTGAATAGCGATGTCAGCTGAGAAAAGAACCCGGACCGTAACCGGTCGAGTAGTAAGCAACAAGATGGATAAGACCATCACTGTGCTTATCGAGCGTCGCGTTCGTCACCCCATGTACGGTAAGTACATGACTCGGTCATCTAAAGTGCACGCGCATGATGCTGATAACCAGTGCGGCGTAGGCGATCTGGTGACTGTTGCTGAAACTCGTCCAATCTCTAAAAGCAAGACCTGGAACCTCGTTGAGGTTGTAGAGAAAGGGGAGAGCGTTGCGCAATGATCCAGACAGAATCTTATTTGGAAGTAGCAGATAACAGCGGTGCACGCCGCGTTATGTGCATTAAGGTACTCGGTGGCTCCAAGCGTCGTTATGCGCGCGTTGGTGACCTCATCAAGGTAACCGTAAAAGAGGCCATTCCTCGCGGAAAGGTCAAGAAGGGCCAGGTTATGACCGCTGTGGTCGTGCGCACCAAGAAAGGCGTGCGTCGTCCCGACGGGTCGTTGATCAAGTTTGACGATAACGCAGCCGTTCTTTTGAACAATCAGGAAGCTCCTATCGGTACACGTATTTTTGGACCGGTGACTCGTGAGCTTCGTGGTGAGAAATTTATGAAGATTATTTCCCTAGCACCGGAAGTAATCTAAAGGCGGGCAATCCATCGGATCGCCGTGCCGTAGATTTAAGAGTAGAGAGCAATGTTAAAGATTAAATGTGACGATGAAGTAATCGTGCTGGCTGGGAAAGACAAGGGCAAGCGCGGCAAAGTACGTAAGATCGTGGACGAAAGCCGCGTCATCGTGACTGGCGTCAACATGATTAAGAAGCACACCAAGCCTAACCCTCAGGCGGGCGTGCAGGGCGGTATCGTTGAGCGCGAAGCCGCTATTCAGGTGTCTAACATTGCAATCTTTAACCCCGAGACCAGCAAGGCAGATCGCGTGGGCTTTAGCGTGGTCGATGGTAAGAAGGTCAGAATTTACAAGTCTAGTGGCGCGGCCCTAGACGCCTAAGGGCAAGGAACAGGTACATACAGATGGCAACCTTGAAAGACAAGTACCGGGACGAACTCGCGGCAAAGCTCCAGGAAGAACTGGGCTTGGATAACGTGATGGAAGTGCCCCGAATTACCAAAATCACCCTCAATATGGGTGTGGGTGAAGCTGTAGGCGACAAAAAGGTAATGGAGAGCGCACTCTCTGACATGACCAAGATTGCAGGTCAGAAGCCGGTAGTCACTTTGGCTCGTCGTTCTATCGCCGGATTCAAGATCCGCGATGGTTGGCCCATCGGTTGCAAAGTGACCTTGCGCAGTGAGCGAATGTACGAGTTCCTCGAGCGTCTGGTGAGTATCGCCATTCCCCGTATTCGGGATTTCCGGGGCATCAGCCCGAAGTCCTTTGACGGTCGTGGCAACTTTGCCATGGGTGTCACTGAGCAGATTATCTTCCCGGAGATCAACTACGACGAAGTCGATAGTCTCCGCGGTATGGATATCACAATCACAACGACTGCACGTACGGACGACGAAGGTCGTGCCTTGCTTCGTGCATTCAATTTTCCGCTGAAAGGGTAATTCGGGTTATGGCAAAGAAGTCGATGATTGCGCGTGAAGACAAGCGTGCTCGTACTGTCGCCCGCTATGCAGCGAAGCGTGCAGAAATTAAGGCAGTCCTGGTTAGCACTACTGCCAGTGATGAAGAGAAGTGGGACGCGCAGGTAGCGCTACAAAAGTTACCTCGCGATGCGAGCCCGGTTCGTCAGCAGCGTCGCTGCCAGATCACGGGTCGGCCGCATGGCGTATACCGCAAGTTTGGCCTGTGTCGTAACAAGCTCCGTGAAGCCGCTATGCGCGGTGACGTCCCCGGTCTGGTTAAGGCCAGCTGGTAAGCGAAGCCGAGAAGGAATAGAAACATGAGTATGCAAGACCCACTAGCGGATATGTTGACCCGCATTCGCAACGCGCAGATGGCCGGCAAGACCAGCATCGATATGCCTGGTTCAAAGCTCAAGGCTGCCGTAGCTAAAGTTCTTGAAGAAGAAGGCTACATTGCCGGATTTGAAGCCCACGCGGACGGCGTTAAGCCGCGCCTGCGTCTGGAGCTTAAGTATTTTGATGGTAAGCCCGTGATTGCAGAGATTGATCGCGTAAGCCGTCCTAGCGTACGTCGCTACTCAAACAAGGACGATCTGCCGACCGTCCGTAGCGGTTTGGGTATAGCGATCGTTTCAACGTCGCGCGGAGTTATGACTGACCGTGCGGCTCGCGCTGCCGGTGTTGGTGGCGAGGTGCTCTGCACGGTCTTCTAAAGACCCGGGTGCGAGCTGAGTTAGTTAAAAGACTTGTCGGTACTTTTGGGTACGGACAGAAAACAAAGAGAAAGGGCGAAGTATGTCCAGAGTAGCAAACAATCCAGTCTCCTTACCGAAAGGTGTGGAATTGACCGTTGCTGACCGTGAAGTGCAGGTAAAGGGCGCGAAGGGCTCCCTGTCGCTGTCACTTTATGAAGGCGTAAACATTGCCCAGGAAGACGGCACCGTTACCTTTGCTTACGAGACTGATAAGTCCAAGGCGATGGCGGGTACGACGCGCGCACTTGTGAACAACATGGTCAAAGGTGTTTCCGAAGGTTGGCAGAAGAAGCTGGTGCTAAATGGCGTTGGTTATCGAGCAAAAGCCTCCGGTAAGTCAGTAAATCTGACGGTAGGACTTTCGCACCCTGTGGACTTCTTGCTTCCGGAAGGCCTCAGCGCAGAAACACCGACTCAGACTGAGATCGTGGTTAGCGGAATTGACAAGCAGGCAGTTGGCGAAGCAGCGGCGAAGATCCGCAGCGTCCGTCCACCAGAGCCATACAAGGGTAAAGGTATTCGTTACGCGGACGAGCATGTCCGACGTAAGGAAGCCAAGAAGAAGTAACAGGACATCGAGATGAGTGCAAAGAACGATTCGCGTCTCCGTCGCGCCCGCAAGGCGCGCCAGCGTATGCGCACCAAAGGTGCCCACCGTCTGAGCGTACACCGGACTCCACGTCACATTTATGCGCAAGTATTTGCGCCTATGGGTGATACGGTTCTGGCAAGTGCTTCTACGTTGGATAGCAGTCTGCGTAGCGGAGCAACAGGCAATATTGATGCAGCGTCGGCTGTTGGCAAGCTCCTAGCGGAGCGTGCGAAAGCAGCAGGTGTTGAAAAGGTCGCTTTTGATCGCGGTGGGTTTAAGTACCACGGGCGAGTAAAGGCGCTGGCTGAAGCCGCGCGCGAAGGCGGACTGGAATTCTAGGAAATATAGACGATGGCGTTTAACGATCAGAAGCAGCAAGACGGTGACCTCCAGGAAAAACTGGTTCAGGTAAACCGTGTGGCAAAAGTAGTCAAAGGTGGCCGAATCTTTGGATTCACGGCTCTCACCGTAGTGGGTGATGGCAAGGGTCGCGTCGGGTTTGGCCGAGGTAAGGCGCGTGAAGTGCCTGTCGCTATCCAGAAAGCGATGGAAGCGGCGCGTCGTAACATGATCCAGGTCGATCTTGATAACGGTACGATTCAGTACCCCATCAAGGCTCGCCACGGCGCATCCAAGGTTTACATGCAGCCTGCTTCAGAAGGTACCGGGGTTATTGCCGGTGGTGCGATGCGTGCGGTTTTGGAAATCGCTGGCGTGCACAACGTTCTGGCCAAGTGCTACGGATCCACAAATCCTGTGAACGTCGTAAGAGCAACATTTAACGGTCTGCGTGATATGGCCTCGCCCGAGTCAGTGGCGGCCAAGCGCGGTAAAAGTGTCGAAGAGATCTACGGCTAAAGCGCTGAGTATCTGCGACAGTATTTGCGAAAGCATTTTTTTGAAAAATACGGATTAGCGAGTCATGGCTAAGGCAACAATTAAGGTCACTCAGACCAAAAGCAGTAATGGTCGGTTAAAAAATCACCGTGCTTGCGTAGCGGGTCTGGGTCTCCGTCGTATCGGACACACTGTGGAAGTGGAAGACACTCCCTCGGTACGCGGCATGATTAACAAAGTCAGCTATATGCTGAGTGTGGAGGAACAGGCGTGAGCGATACTATGCGACTCAACACCCTGAGCCCGGCGCCTGGTTCGCGTAAAGCAGCGAAGCGAGTTGGCCGTGGTATCGGTAGCGGCGTAGGCAAGACTGCAGGCCGTGGACACAAAGGTCAGAAGTCTCGATCCGGCGGCAAAGTGGCGCCTGGTTTTGAGGGTGGCCAGATGCCCCTCCAGAAGCGTTTGCCCAAGTACGGCTTTACATCACGGATTGCGCGTACCACTGCGCAAGTTCGTCTGGGCGAGCTGAACAAGGTCGATGGTGACGTGATTGATCTCGCGGCACTGAAGAGTGCGGATGTAGTCCGTGACGATGTATTGCGCGCCCGTGTGTTTCTTTCGGGTGAACTCTCGAAGGCTGTAACACTCAAAGGTATTCCCGTCAGTAAGGGAGCCCGCGAGGCAATCGAGAAGGCGGGCGGCAAAATCGAAGACTAAGTCTTCGGTTTATTAGCCAAACGCAACGATTACTAGGAATTTGGGAGCGACAACGAGAACCTGATGGCCGAGTTACCCTCAGCAAACCGGGCCGGACTGGGCGAGCTTTTTGCTCGCCTTCGTTTTGTATTGGTCGCGATAATTGTGTATCGAATTGGTACGCACATTCCTGTGCCGGGCATTGATCCGAATCAGCTCGCCGCGTTGTTCAACCAGAACCAGGGCACGATTCTGGGTCTTGCGAACATGTTTTCCGGTGGCGCTCTGGAGCGAATGAGTATTCTCGCGCTGGGGATCATGCCCTACATCTCTGCGTCCATCATCATGCAGTTGATGTCTGCGGTGACTCCACAGTTGGAGCAGCTCAAGAAAGAAGGTGAGGCTGGACGACGCAAGATAAGCCAGTACACACGCTATCTGACGGTCGTATTGGCGATTGTTCAGGCGACAGGAATGACTGTCGGTATGGCTAATCAGGGCATGAGCTACAACTCAGGCCTGTTGTTTTTCGTCATTGCAATCACTTCTTTGGTGACTGGCGCCGTCTTTATGATGTGGCTGGGTGAGCAGATTACTGAGAAGGGCGTGGGTAACGGTATCTCGCTCCTGATTTTTGCGGGTATTGTGGCAGGTCTGCCCTCGGCTATCGGGCAGTCGCTGGAGCAGGCACGTCAAGGTGAGATTAATATCCTTGCGCTGTTGTTGATCCTGACCTTGGCTATAGCCGTCATTTACATGATCGTGTTTATTGAACGCGGGCAGCGCAGGATTACGGTGAATTACGCCAAGCGGCAGCAGGGGCGCAAGATGTATCAGGCGCAGAGCTCCCACTTGCCTCTTAAGGTCAACATGGCAGGTGTGATTCCGGCTATTTTCGCGAGCAGTATTTTGTTGTTCCCAGCCTCTATTGCGCAGTGGTTTGGACAGTCTGGTGGAGCCGATTGGTTGCAGGACCTGGCAGTAGCGATAGGCCCTGGTCAGCCCTTAAACATCTTGCTGTTTACGATTTTTATTGTGTTTTTCTGCTTCTTCTACACAGCGTTGATGTTCAACCCGCAGGAAGTTGCTGACAATTTGAAGAAGTCCGGGGCATTCGTGCCAGGTATTCGTCCCGGACAGCAAACGGCTAACTACATCGATGGTGTGCTGACTCGTCTCACGGTATTTGGCTCAGCGTACATTGCACTTGTATGTCTGTTGCCTCAGTTTTTGGTAGTGACGTGGAACGTGCCTTTTTACCTGGGCGGTACGTCGCTACTCATCGTGGTTGTTGTAGTCATGGATTTCATGGCCCAGGTTCAGAGTCACATGATGTCGCACCAGTACGACTCGGTGATGAAAAAGGCCAATCTCAAGAATTATGGAAGCGCAGGTCGCGTTCGTTAAGAACGGGTCTTGTTTGGGAGTAGGAAGATGAAAGTAAGAGCATCAGTAAAGAAGATCTGCAGAAACTGTAAGGTCGTTCGTCGCAAGGGTGTTGTCCGCGTGATCTGTAATACCGATCCGCGACACAAGCAGCGACAGGGTTAAGGGTTGCAGGCATTGCGTTCTGGCAACGAAATCGTTAAAATCGCGCGCCTTTTTTCAGGGTTTCGCAGTCTCGTGTCGCAGCAGCCAATGGCTGTCGCTCAAGACATGTGGACACAGTTTTTCGGAGATAAGTGAATGGCTCGTATAGCCGGGGTCAACATACCCGACAATAAGCACGCCGTAATCTCCCTCACCTATATTTTTGGTGTAGGGCGAACCAAAGCAAAGCAGATTTGCGATGCCAGCGGTGTAGAACAAAGCGCTCGTGTGGGTGATCTTTCTGAAGATCAGCTGGACGTGCTGCGTAATAAGGTCGGTGAGTTGACTGTCGAAGGTGATCTTCGTCGTGAAGTCTCTATGAACATTAAGCGACTGATGGATCTGGGTTGTAACCGTGGCCTTCGCCACCGTCGTAACCTTCCGCTTCGCGGACAGCGCACTAAGACCAATGCGCGCACCCGTAAGGGACCAAGAAAACCGATTCGCCGTTAATTCCGCGCCGGCTAAAGGCCGGAAAGGAACAGCGAATCCTTAATTAGTGTAGCTGCACCGCAGTGCAGTGTTGATATTAAGCAGGATTAGATACATGGCTAAGCCAGGTGCCAAGAGCACGCGCAAGAAAATCACGCGCACCATCGCCGATGGAATTGCGCACATTCATGCGTCATTCAATAACACCATCATTACTATCACTGACCGTCAGGGTAATACCCTGAGTTGGGCTACCTCTGGTGGTTCAGGTTTCCGTGGCTCACGTAAGAGCACGCCGTTCGCAGCACAGGTTGCGGCAGAACGCGCCGGTGAAGCTGCCAAAGAGTACGGTCTTCAGAATTTAGATGTACAGGTAAAAGGTCCCGGACCCGGTCGTGAATCGGCTGTCCGCGCACTCAATGCCTGTGGTTATAAGATCAGCAATATCACTGACGTGACGCCGATCCCACACAATGGTTGTCGTCCGCCTAAGAAGCGTCGCGTTTAAGAGGGAGCAAGATTATGGCTCGTTATATTGGTCCAAAGTGTAAGCTCGCTCGCCGCGAAGGCACTGACCTGTTTTTAAAGAGTGGCGTACGTTCACTCGAATCCAAGTGTAAGCCGGAGTCTGTTCCTGGACAGCACGGTGCGCGTCGCGGACGTCTGTCCGATTACGGTGTGCAGTTGCGTGAGAAGCAAAAGGTGCGTCGAATTTATGGCGTACTCGAGAAGCAGTTCCGCAATTACTACAAAGAAGCGGCTCGTCTTAAGGGCGCTACCGGCGAAAACCTTCTTCAGCTGCTCGAGAGCAGACTGGATAACGTTGTCTATCGCATCGGTTTTGGTTCCACACGCTCTGAGTCTCGTCAGTTGGTTGCCCACAAGGCGATTCTGGTGAACGGCAAGGTCGTGAACATCGCTTCTTACAAAGTGAAGGCCGGTGATGTTGTCTCTCTGCGCGAGAAAGCCAAAAAGCAACTGCGTGTGCAGTCTGCCATGGCGCTTGCTGCTCAGCGAGGCGAGCCCGAGTGGATAGATGTGAATGTCGAGAAGCTGGAAGCAGTCTATAAAGCTGCTCCTGATCGTCAGGAACTCTCCTCGGAAATCAACGAGAACCTGATCGTCGAACTGTACTCGAAGTAAACCTGGGCGCCTTGGGCGCTCCAAACCGAGTAATTCGAGCAGATCGATCCGAACAGCTATATACAGGTGCCACAGATGCAATCATCAGTTAAGGAACTACTGACTCCTCGCAAGATTAATGTTGCCGAGAAGAGCAAGACGCGCGCTCAGGTCACTCTTGAGCCACTGGAGCGTGGATTTGGCCATACGCTGGGCAATGCCCTGCGTCGTATCCTCTTGTCCTCCATGCCCGGCTGCGCAATCACCGAAGTTGAAATTGATGGCGTTCTTCACGAGTACTCAGCTATCGAGGGTGTTCAGGAAGACGTGATCGAAATTCTCCTTAACCTCAAGGGCGTTGCCCTGATCATGAATGGTAAGGACGAAGCTGAGCTTGTGCTGAGCAAAGAGGGCGAAGGCCCCGTAACTGCAGCTGACATTCAAACGGACCACGATATCGAGATCTGCAACCCAGATCACCTTATCTGTACTTTGAACAGCAAGTCAGCGGTTCACATGAAGCTTACGATTGCTCGCGGCCGCGGTTACTCTCCCGCTGATGCCCGTGAGAATCCAGAAGAAGAGACACGTTCTATTGGCCGCTTGCAGCTGGACGCTACCTTCTCTCCTGTACTGCGTGTTTCCTACGTTGTAGAGGCTGCTCGTGTAGAGCAGAGAACAGACCTCGACAAGCTGGTTCTGGATCTTGAGACGAACGGAACGATCGACCCGGAAGAGGCGATTCGCCGCGCGGCTACGATTCTCAATGACCAGCTACGCGTATTTGTCGATCTGCAGAGCGAGACTCAGGCGGTTACCGCCGATGCAGAAGACGAAGTTGATCCTGTCTTGCTGCGTCCTGTCGATGACCTTGAGTTGACGGTACGCTCTGCTAACTGCCTCAAGGCCGAGAACATCTACTACATCGGTGATCTGGTACAGCGCACCGAAGTAGAACTGCTGAAGACACCAAATTTGGGTAAGAAGTCACTCACCGAGATTAAGGATGTGCTGGCGTCACGCGGCCTGTCCCTGGGTATGCGACTTGAGAGCTGGCCGCCGGCTAGCCTGCGAAATGATGAGAAGGTACTCAGCGCTTAAAGGCATTATCGGGGCCACGCCGTGGCCTCCTTTGGTAATGCAAAAGCCTAGAGTACAAAAGACAACAGGGTGTTGAGAAACACCGAGTAAAGGATTGGAAAAATGCGTCATCGTCAAAGCGGACGTCAGTTAAACCGCAATAGCTCGCACCGGAAAGCCATGTTTCGCAACATGACGATCTCTTTGGTCGAGCACGAGCTGATTAGAACTACCTTGCCTAAGGCGAAGGAACTGCGTGGTTATGCAGAGCCGCTGATTACGCTGGCAAAGAACGACAGCGTCGCAAATCGACGTCTGGCGTTTGATCGCGTGCGTAACAAGGCTGCAGTAGGCAAGCTCTTCACCGAGCTGGGTCCACGCTACCAGGCGCGCCCTGGCGGTTACATTCGTATCCTTAAGTGCGGCTACCGTACTGGAGACAAGGCGCCCATGGCCTACGTCGAGCTTGTAGACCGTCCAGAGCCAGAGAGCTACGACGACGCTGGCGAGGAATAAGCCGCTAGCGTTTTAGAGTTCTACGAGAGGCCGGGTTTATACCCGGCTTTTTTGTGCCTGAGATCTACGGTGGCGTGGACTTAGGCTAAGCCGTATCGACACCGAGGCAGATCAAGCTGCTTTACTCTTGCCGGTCTTGCTCTCAAGCATTGGCTTCAGAAAGTGCCCTGTATGCGACTTCTTGTTTTTGGCGACCGTTTCAGGGGTACCGGTGGCGATGATCTGTCCGCCACCACTGCCGCCTTCGGGGCCCAAATCTACGACCCAGTCTGCGGTTTTGATGACATCCAGGTTGTGCTCGATGATGACAACGGTGTTGCCATGATCCCGGAGGCGGTGGAGAACTTGCAGAAGCTGGCGGATGTCTTCGAAGTGCAGACCCGTGGTCGGCTCGTCGAGGATGTATAGCGTTCGACCCGTGTCGCGTTTCGAGAGTTCTCGCGACAGTTTCACGCGCTGCGCCTCGCCTCCCGATAGGGTTGTGGCCGCCTGGCCCAGTCGCACGTAGCTCAATCCAACGTCCATAAGGGTTTGAAGCTTGCGTGCGATGGTGGGTACCGCCTCAAAGAACTCCAGTGCGTCTTCGATCGTCATATCGAGCACTTCGTGGATGTTCTTACCTTTATAGCGAATGTCCAGGGTTTCGCGGTTGTATCGACGCCCCTTACAAATGTCGCAAGGCACATAGATGTCAGGGAGAAAGTGCATTTCTACCTTGGTCACCCCATCGCCCTGGCAGGCTTCGCAGCGTCCACCCTTTACGTTGAAACTGAAACGTCCGGGTTTGTAACCGCGGGAGCGCGCTTCCTGTGTGCCAGAGAACAGCTCGCGTACCGGCGTGAAGATTCCAGTATAGGTAGCCGGGTTGGATCGCGGCGTGCGTCCAATAGGGCTTTGATCGATATCGATGCACTTGTCTATGTGCTCCAGTCCCTCTACGTCCTCGTGCGCCGCGGGTGTAAGCGTGGTCGCGCCATTGAGTGCTGTCGCCGCGAGAGGGTAGAGCGTGGCATTGATCAAGGTAGACTTACCTGACCCGGAAACCCCCGTCACGCAGGTGAGTAGCCCGACGGGAATCTCAAGATTCACGTTTTGCAAATTGTTGCCGGAGGCTTTGCTTAGACGCAGTACCTTGTCTTCGTCATAGGATGTGCGCTTGTCGGGGATGTCGATGCAGCGCTTACCGGACAGGTACGCTCCTGTAAGAGAGCTTTCTTCGTCCATGATTGCCTGAGCGTCACCCTGGGCGACGATGGTGCCTCCGTGAACTCCGGCACCTGGCCCGATATCGATGATGTAGTCAGCAGTGCGGATAGCGTCCTCGTCATGCTCTACCACCAACACCGTGTTGCCCAGGTCTCGAAGATGCGTGAGCGTTCGCAAAAGGCGCTCGTTGTCCCGTTGATGCAAACCGATGGACGGTTCATCCAGGATGTACATAACGCCCACTAGTCCAGCACCGATTTGAGAGGCGAGACGTATTCGCTGGGCTTCACCACCCGATAGCGTTTCGGCACTGCGATCCAGGCTGAGATAGTTGAGCCCTACATCCACCAGAAAGCGATAGCGTGCGCGAATCTCCTTAAGTATCTTTTCTGCGATCTCGGCATCTCGTCCCGCGAGATTCAGTTCGATGAAGTAATCTTCGGCCTGCCCGACGGGTAATGCGGTGATCTCCGGGAGATTCTTGCCGTCCACCAAAACATGGCGTGCGTCTTCGCAAAGACGGCTGCCCCCACATTCTGCACAGGGGGCTGTCGTGAGAAACTTGGAGAGATCTTCGCGCACAGAGTTTGATTCCGTATCGCGGTAGCGTCGCTCCATGTTCGGAATGATTCCCTCGAAGGCATGAGAGCGTTTAAAAACATCGCCGCGATCGTTCACATAGGAAAAACTGACTTCCTCCTTGCCGCTGCCTTCGAGAATAATTTTTTGGTGTTTTGCAGAGAGTTCTTCAAAGGGTGTATCGATGTCGAAACCAAAGTGGCTCGCCAAAGATGTGAGCATGTGAAAGTAGTACACATTGCGGCGATCCCAACCACGAATAGCACCTTCGGCGAGGCTTGCCTCAGGAAACAATACGACGCGACTCGGATCAAAGAATTGTCTGACGCCAAGACCGTCACAACTACCGCAGGCGCCCGCCGGATTATTAAAAGAGAATAGCCGTGGCTCCAGCTCGTTGATGCTATGGCCACATTCGGGACAGGCAAAGCGTGCGGAAAACACAAGGTCCGCAGACTCTTCGTCCATATCGACGACCAATGCCAGACCGTCGGTGAGTTCCAGCGCTGTTTCAAAGGATTCTGCGAGGCGTTGTTTAAGGTCCTCTCGGACCTTAAAGCGGTCTACGACCACTTCAATGCTGTGCTTCTTCTTTTTATCGAGATCGGGAAGGTCATCCAGGTCTCGCACACTGCCGTCCACTCTCGCGCGAACAAAGCCGGCGCTGCGCAGCTCTTCAAACACATGATGATGTTCGCCCTTTCGTTCCCTAACTACCGGCGCCAGCAGCATCAATCGAGCGCCCTCGGGCTGCGCCAATACCGTATCCACCATTTGGCTCACGGTCTGTGCTTGAAGGTGGCGCTTGTGCGTGGGGCAGTGAGGTTTTCCTACTCTGGCATAAAGCAGGCGCAGGTAGTCGTAAATCTCGGTAATGGTGCCCACGGTGGAGCGAGGGTTATGTGAGGTCGACTTTTGCTCGATAGAAATAGCAGGCGAAAGTCCCTCAACATGGTCGATGTCGGGCTTTTCCATCATGCTGAGGAACTGCCGGGCATAGGTGGAGAGGGACTCCACATAGCGTCGTTGGCCCTCGGCATAGAGCGTATCGAACGCCAAAGACGACTTACCAGACCCGGAAAGTCCCGTTATTACCACGAGCTTGTCTCGAGGAATATCAAGGTCGATATTCTTGAGATTGTGCGTGCGTGCTCCACGCAGTTGAATCGTATCCATGCTGGTTTCCGAGAATGACAGGCAAAAGCGCCACAGTATAAAGGCCGTCTGTGAGCGAACAAAAGTAAACAGAGAAACTGTGCAACTATACGCCGTTTGAGCCCTCATGGATGGTCGAGAGTAAGGCAAAAACTGTTACCATTTGCGCTCTCGCAAGGAACCCCTGAATTGTTAACCACCAATCCCATGACAGCGCTGGAGCGCAGAGTCGTAGCGGCCTTAGCGCTGCTTTATAGCTTTCGTATGCTTGGCTTGTTTATGGCCTTGCCGCTCCTGGCGCTCTACGCGGCGGACATGCTCGGCGCGTCTCCTCTAATGATCGGATTGGCGTTGGGGGCCTACGGTGCTACCCAGGCTCTGTTGCAGATACCTCTGGGTTGGCTGTCGGACAAAATCGGCCGTAAACCTGTGATTTTGGGAGGTTTGGGGCTGTTCGTTCTGGGCAGTGTTGTTGCGGCTCTCGCAGACAGCGTGCAATTGATCGCTGTGGGGCGTGCGCTGCAAGGCGCGGGTGCAATTTCTGGTTCGGTTATGGCCCTGGCTGCGGATCTCACCTCCGAAGAGCAACGCACCAAGGCGATGGCGGTGATTGGTATCAGCATTGGCCTGTCCTTTGCGTTGGCATTGATCTTTGGACCGCTACTGGCAGCCTGGGGCGGACTTTCGGCCGTGTTTTGGATGACGGCGGGATTGGCGGTCTTGGGGATGGCGATTGTTCTTTTTGGCATACCGACTGCGGCTACGCGCTCTCATGAGAGTGTCGGCGCCGATCGTAATATGTTCCGACCGGTACTCAGTAATCCGTTACTTCAGCGTCTCAATGGCTCCGTGTTTCTTCTGCACTTTATGCTCACGGCGTCGTTTTTGGTTGTGCCGGCCGTGATCGAAGGGAGTATGGGCGTTCCCCGGGAGTCCCACTGGGAGGTTTATCTGCCGGTTCTGGTCCTGTCGCTGCTGGGGATGTATCCGCTATTGCGCCTATCGGAGCGGGGAGGTCGTCCGGGTCTGGCGCTTAAGATCACTGTACTGATGATGCCAGCATCACTTGCCGTGCTGTTTTTGGGTGAGAATGTTTTACTGCTCTATGCAGCGCTTTGCGGGTTCTTTACGGCCGTCAACTATCTCGAAGCTGCGCTACCGTCGCTGGTGAGCAAAGCCGTATTTGCGCATGGCAAAGGAACAGCCTTGGGTGTGTACGCGACCTGCCAGTTTTTGGGAGCTTTTGTGGGCGGTACCGCGGGGGGGCTCGTGTATGGGGCTTCAGGGCTATCGGGCCTTCTATGGCTGGTCTTTGTCGCGGCTGCTCTATGGCTGCTGTTGATCTGGCAGATGGGCCCCAATGCCGATTCGGGTGCTGCTGCCCCAGCTGTTTGAGCGCATATGCTGTCGCAATTAGAGAGTTGGATTGCTATATTGATGGGCCTTCATTTACAGATTCGGAAATAGCAGTATGGCTTCGCGCGGCGTCAACAAAGTGATTCTCGTAGGTAATTTGGGCGCTGATCCAGAAACGCGCTTCATGCCTTCCGGCGGCTCAGTAACAAATGTTCGACTGGCTACTTCCGAGACCTGGAAAGACAAGCAAACAGGACAGCCCCAAGAGCGTACCGAATGGCACCGGGTGGTGTTTTTCAATCGACTGGCCGAGGTTGCCGCTGAATATCTTCGCAAGGGTTCCAAGCTGTATGTCGAAGGCGCTATCCGAACCCGCAAGTGGCAAGACCAGTCTGGCCAGGATCGCTACACCACAGAGATCGTGGGCAGCGAAATGCAGATGCTCGACAGCCGAGGCGCCGGGGGTGGAGCGGGCGGTAGCGGCGACGGGGGATATGATCAGAGTTATCCCGAAGCTGGTGGCGGGTCCGCGGGTGGACAAAGTTTTAGTCCCTCTCCCCAAGGTGGTTCCGCGCCGGCATCGCAGCCTGCGGCGATGGGCGATATCGACGACGATATACCGTTCTAGACAGCGAGTGTGCAATTCCATGCATCTGTGCATTCACCGCCAGGCACTGCACTAGCCTGTGGATGTTCTTATTATTGGTTCGGACAACCCCTTGGGCATGGCACTTCAAGCCATTTTTGCGCAATGGGGTCGCCACCACTCGCTGACCCTGAACACCGCCGCCGCCCGGTGGCGCAGCGAGCGTCAGGCAAAGAAGGCAGCGCGAAAAGATAAGCCCCAGGCTGTGGTGGATCTGCGGCTTGCATGGCTGGTGGCCATGGGGGAAGTCCCCCAAGCTCTGGACATCGAGCGCGCACACTGGCTCGCTAAAGCCTGCGAGCACAGTGCAATACCGTATCTTCTTCTTTCCAGCGACCTGGTTTTTGCTGGCCAGGGAGCGCGCAGTTTGCGTGAGTTTGATGCGCCCGATGCTTTCAATGAGCCAGGCTTCCAGATTATGGAGATCGAGAGCCGTGTGGCGCAGGCCGCGCCCTCGGCTATGGTGCTCCGCACCGGGCCCTTGTTTGATAGCTCCGGTAATAATTTTCTAACCAGAATGCTGGCCAGGATGACCACCGAACGTCATGCCAGCTTTGATGATCGAGACGTGTTCTGCCCTGTGGCCTGTGTGGATGTCGCGCGAGTGTTGGCCGCCATGCTTGATCAGTTGAGTGTGGGTGCACAGGCAAGTGGTTTTCTTCACTACAGTTCGGGCGACCGCACCACGGAATACGGTTTTGCCGAGGCGGCACTGGCGGCGATGAGTCAGTATCGCGACTCCGGAGACATTGTGATCAGTCCCCGGCAAGACAACTCCGACGAAAGCACCGAGACCCGCGTTTTTGATTGCAGCCGCTTGCGCGATAGTTTCGCGATCAAGCAGGTCCCTTGGCGGGGGTTTATGAATCCCATGGTTAAACAGTATTTTGAGAGTCTCGCGACGCAGGAGCAAAACGAATAATCATGTCCTCAGAGAGCGAATTTGTGGGTCTCGGAATTGCGGTCCTCACCGTGTCTGATACTCGCGGACCCGAGAACGACACCTCAGGAGATTTTCTTGCTGAGGCTGCAAGAGATGAGGGGCATGAGATCGCGCACCGGGCATTGGTGCCCGATGACATCTATCAGATTCGTGCAGTGCTCTCTCAATGGATAGCTGATTCTGGTGTGCACGCGATACTGGTCACCGGTGGTACGGGCTTTTCCGGCAGAGACTCAACCCCGGAGGCGGTACTGCCTCTTTTCGACAAGACGATCGAGGGTTTTGGCGAAGTGTTTCGAGCGCTGTCTCTTGCAGAAATCGGTTCTTCGACGGTGCAGTCTCGAGCGATTGGAGGCTTGGCAAATCGTACCGCGATATTTTGCATGCCCGGCTCAACGGGCGCCTGCCGTACCGCCTGGAACGGCATCCTCAAGGATCAGTTGAATAGTCGTCATCGGCCCTGCAACTTCGTTGCCGTGCTAACGAGCAAGTGAGCGATCCCGTTGAGGCCGCTGCTACCCTTAAAAGATGCCCTGCAACAATTGCTTTCGGGTGCTGCGCCCTGTCTTGATGTTGAACATGTGCCCCTAGGGGGTGCACTGGGGAGAGTGTTAGCCAGCGATCAACACGCAGTGGTTGATGTTCCTCCGGCCGATAACAGCGCCATGGATGGTTATGCCCTGCGATCCAGTGACCAGGGACGTCAGCTCCCCGTGAGCGCGCGCATAGCCGCAGGTGATGTCGTTCATGAATTGGCTCTCGATAGCGTGGCCAGAATTTTCACCGGCGCTGAAATCCCCCAAGGTGCTGATGCAGTAGTGATGCAGGAGGATGTACACCTAACTGGCGACAACGTGGAACTGCCAGAGAGCGTTAGCGCAGGCCAGCATATCCGCGGCAAAGGCCAGGACACACGTGCCGGTGACTTGCTTCTGCATCGGGGGAGGCGCATCAGGCCCCAGGATATGGGCTTACTCGCCTCACAGGGGATTGCGCAAGTTCCCGTATTTAACAGGCTCAAAGTCGCCCTTCTTTCAACCGGGAACGAATTGCGAGAACCGGGATCGGGGCCTCTGTCCCCCGGTGCTATTTACAACAGCAATCGACCTATGTTGTTGGGTCTGCTCACTGCCCTGGGTTGTGATGTTTTGGATCTGGGGATCGTGCGAGATACGCCGGACGCAACTCGTGAGGCGCTCCATCAGGCTTCACAGAATGCGGATCTCATTCTCAGCAGCGGCGGGGTGTCCGTGGGCGAGGCTGACCATGTAAGAGACGCGGTGAGCGCGCTGGGTGAGATTGCCTTATGGCGTATCGCGATCAAGCCAGGTAAGCCCTTCGCTTTTGGCCGGGTTGCCTCCACGCCTTTTCTGGGTGTGCCGGGAAACCCCTCCTCAGCATTCGTCACTTTTTTGTTGCTCGCCAGACCCTATATCTATTCGCTGCAGGGTCGAGACCATGTTCTGCCGGCAGCGCTCACTGCACGCGCCGATTTTTCGGTCTCCCGTCCAGGTAGTCGGCAGGAGTTTCTCCGCGTTACCACGAGTCAAAAGGACGGTGAAATTTGGGCGAGTCCTTATGCGAACCAAAGTTCCGGTGTGCTGAGCTCAGTATCTGCCAGCGATGCTCTGGCTATTGTTCCTATCGATGAATTGATCGAGCGCGGGCAAAGCATACAAGTGCTGCGGCTGGACGACCTTCTCTACTAGATTGCTCCACAGAATTGCGGTACCGCGTCGCGCTACTGATTCTCTTTACTGAAACTCTGGGTGCTTAGACGTTCCCAGTTTGAGAGCGAGCATTAGTCGCTTCGTATATCGTTCAGTCGTTAAACTTCTGAAACACCAAAGACGCATTGGTGCCGCCAAAGCCGAAGCTGTTCGACATGACTCGCTGAAGGTCGACGCCGTTGTGGCGTTCCAATGCGATGGGCATTCCTTCAGCTTCGGGGTCCAGAGTCTCGATGTTGGCGGAAGCGGCGATGAAGCTCTCCTGCTGCATAAGAAGACTGTAAATGGCTTCCTGCACTCCCGCCGCGCCCAAAGAGTGGCCTGAAAGCGACTTTGTCGAACCCACGATTGGCATGCTGCCTCTTTCTGCAAAGGCTTCCTTGACCGCCTTGAGCTCCTGAATATCGCCAGCGGGCGTGCTTGTCCCGTGGGCGTTAATGTAGTCGATGGGGCCCTCGACCGTGGACAGTGCCTGATGCATGCAACGGACGGCGCCCTCACCAGACGGCGCGACCATGTCGTAACCGTCCGAGGTCGCACCATAGCCCACGAGTTCAGCGTAGATTTTCGCTCCCCGTGCCTGCGCCACCTCCAGGGCCTCCAGCACGACCATGCCGCCACCACCGGCAATCACGAATCCGTCTCGGTCAGCATCATAGGCGCGGGACGCACGCTCTGGTGTGTCGTTGTACTTGGTGGACAACGCGCCCATGGCGTCGAAGAGGCTACTCATGGTCCAGTGAAGCTCTTCTCCACCGCCGGCAAACACGCGATCCTGCTTGCCCAGTTGAATTTGCTCCATAGCGTTGCCAATACAGTGTGCGCTGGTGGAGCAGGCAGAAGAAATAGAGTAGTTCACACCGCGGATACGAAATGGCGTGGCGAGGCAGGCGGAGACAGTACTGCCCATGGTTTGGGTAACGCGATAGGGGCCGACTCTGCGCAAGCCGCGCTCGCGGAGAATATCGGCTGCCTCGGTTTGGCTCGCAGAGGATGCACCGCCGGAGCCTGCGATAATGCCCGTACGATCGTTGGATACTTCTGTCTCATTCAGCCCTGCGTCGGCGATGCAGCGTTGCATAGCAATGTAGGCATAGGCCGCTGCGTCGCCCATAAAGCGCAGCTGCTTTCGGTCGATAAGCTCTTTAAAGTCAATCTCGGGTGACCCCGATACGTGGGAGCGCATGCCAGCGTCTATTTGTGACTGGCTCACGCTGATGCCCGATCGTCCATCGCGAAGTGCCTGGGTCACGGTATCGGCGTCGTTGCCGAGGCAGGACACGATACCCAAGCCCGTTACTACTACTCGTCGCTGCATGATTTAAAAACTCTCGGTGGATTGAAAAAGACCGACGCGCAAATCTGAAGCGTGGTAGATCTCTCTGCCATCAACACTGACCGTACCGTCTGCAATACCCATGACCAGCTTACGCTCTATGACACGTTTGATATCAATGGTGTAGCTGACCCTTGATGCCGAGGGCAGGATCTGTCCGGTGAACTTCACTTCTCCACAACCGAGCGCCCGTCCACGGCCGGGATTACCGCGCCAACCCAAAAAGAATCCGACAAGCTGCCACATAGCATCCAATCCCAGACAACCGGGCATCACCGGATCACCAGGGAAGTGACAATCAAAAAACCAGAGCTCAGGGTGGATGTCCAATTCGGCGACGATTTGCCCCTTATCGTTTGCGCCACCTTCAGAGCTGATATGCGTGATTCGGTCTAGCATCAACATATTGGCAACCGGCAGCTGGGCATTCCCGGGGCCAAACATCTCTCCCATACCGCAGGCAATCAGTTCGTCTTTCGCGTAGCTCGATTGAGGATTCATGGTCGTTTGTTTTGTCCGGATTGATTGACTGGGTTGAGTAAACATCCGCGCTGGTGCGGAATAAAATGTGTCGTTGGTACCGAGCTCTTCCAATGTTGTTTAACAGCAGCGACATACTTGCTTGGCGCAAACTTTGATAACACTTTGATAACAAAAGCCGTCTGAATCAACTGCCATCTGAAACCACGGTACTTTGAGGCCAAAAGTAGTCACTGCGTTGTGATGCGGTTGGCGTTTATTGCAGAGTAATCCGCGTTTTGAGGCCTCTGCACTTGCCTGTCAGTGTCGTTCGGATAGTCTGCGCAGTGTTAGCTGGCAGTCGCTATACGGTAGTTTAATGCATGCTCCCGACAAGTGCACCCGTCGCCGCAAAAACAATGCAGGATCAATGCGTTATGTCGTTGAGATCGCCGTGCTTTCCAGTTAATTATGACGTAGAGTTAACGGTGCTACATACACCAAAACGCAGGGAATTTTGATCGATGTTGATACCGGTTTTGTTATCCGGAGGCGTGGGGAGTCGCTTGTGGCCCGTTTCCCGGGAAGCGTACCCAAAGCAGTTTTTGGCGTTGGCCAGCGAGTTGTCCATGCTCCAGGACACTATGGCCCGCACTTCAGACCTACAGAGCGCGGCTCCGCTGGTCATCTGTAATGACGAGCATCGGTTTATGGTTGCTGAGCAGCTTCGTCAACTCTCTGTCGACCCGGCGGCGATTATTCTTGAACCCGAGGGTCGTAATACTGCACCCGCTGTGGCCCTGGCCGCTTTTCAGGCGATAGCGACATCTCCCGATGCACTGCTGTTGGTGCTTCCTGCGGACCACGTGATACGAAACCCTGATGCCTTCACAGAGGCCGTAAAGCTAGGTCTTGCCAAAGCGCAAGATGGTGCGCTCATGACCTTCGGTGTGGTTCCGGATGCCGCGGAGACAGGCTACGGATATTTGCGCCTCGGTGCAGAGCAGGGCGACGGGCTTTATGCTTTAGATAGTTTCGTTGAAAAGCCGGATGCCGAAACTGCTAAAGAATATTTTGAGAGTGGTCAGTATCACTGGAACAGCGGTATGTTTCTGTTGTCTGCTGCAGCCTACCTCGAAGAGCTGAAAGCGCATGCAGCGGAGATTTATGAGGCTTGCGAGCGAGCTATGGAGACTGCCAGCGCTGATCTGGATTTTCTGCGTCCGGGCAAAGAGGCTTTCCTCGCTTGCCCATCGGATAGTATCGATTACGCGGTTATGGAGCATACCCAGCGCGGTGGCGTCATACCGCTGGACTGTGGCTGGAGTGATGTGGGTGCCTGGTCAACTTTATGGCAGGTCTCAGAACGCGATAACGATGGCAACGTCCTGCTTGGCGACGTGATGATCGAAGGCTGCTCAGACAGCTACCTGCGCAGCGAGTCACGCCTGATCGCTGCCACGGGTATCAAAAACCTGATTGTTGTGGAAACCCCCGACGCGATTCTGGTCGCTGATCGGGATGAGGTCCAAAATGTTAAGCAGATTGTTAATCGTCTGAAAGCAGAAGGACGCACCGAGGCATCGTTGCACCAGCGGGTCTATCGTCCCTGGGGTAGCTATGAGTCCCTGATAGAGGGCGATAGATTTCAAGTGAAGCGTATTGTCGTAAATCCGGGTCAAACATTGTCCCTGCAAATGCATCACCACCGCGCCGAGCACTGGATCGTGGTTCACGGCACAGCCGAGGTGACTTGCGAAGACAAGGTCTTTACGCTGGTTGAAGACCAGTCGACTTATATCCCCTTGGGCCATAAGCATCGTCTTGCCAATCCGGGAAAGATTCCCGTAGAGCTCATAGAGGTTCAGTCGGGTAGTTATTTGGGTGAAGACGATATTGTGCGTTTCGAGGATGTGTATGGACGTAGTTCCTAGTCTGGAACTGAAGTAAATCCCTGTCGTCCGCTGTCTTGATAGTTAACACAAGTAAATGATGAATTGCTCTAGGAGTTTCTCGTGATCAAAAAATGCATGTTCCCCGTTGCGGGATACGGCACACGTTTTCTGCCGGCCACTAAAAGTATGCCCAAGGAAATGCTTCCCATCGTCAACAAGCCGCTCGTGCAATACGGCGTTGAGGAGGCTATCGAAGCGGGCATGACTACCTGCGCGATGGTAACCGGCCGTGGAAAACGTGCGATCACAGATCACTTTGATATCAGCTATGAGCTCGAGCATCAGATCAGTGGAACCTCTAAAGAGATGTATCTGGATAGCATTCGGAATGTTCTGGATCAGGGCATCTTTACCATGGTGCGCCAGCGGGAAATGAAGGGCCTGGGACATGCCATTCTCACCGGAGAGACGCTCATTGGCAGTGAGCCCTTTGGTGTCGTGCTGTCCGATGACCTGTGTATCAACGACGGGCCTGGAGTGCTCGCGCAGATGGCCGAGCTCTACAATCAGTTTCGCTGCTCTATTGTGGCGATTATGGAAGTGCCGACTGAAGAAGTGCACAAGTACGGGGTGATTGCTGGAGAGTCCCTCAAGGATGGGATTTATCGCGTTGATAAAATGGTCGAAAAGCCCAGTGCCGAAGATGCTCCCTCCAATCTCGCGATTATTGGTCGTTACATTTTGACCCCGGACATTTTCGACATTATCCGTGAGACGCCTCCCGGCGCTAACGGTGAGGTGCAGATCACGGACGCCTTGCAGATTCAGGCGGACCGAGGTTGTGTCATGGCTTATAAGTTTCAGGGAAGACGTTTTGATTGCGGTAGCGTTCCCGGTTTTGTTGAGGCCACCAATCACATGTATGAAAACCATTACCTCAAAGAGAGCTGAGTAGCGTTATGGACGAAATTACCTGTTTTAAGGCCTATGACGTTCGTGGTCAGGTCCCGAACCAGCTTAATGAAGACATAGCGCTGCGCATTGGCCGTGCCTACGCAGAAGTCATCAAGCCTAAAAAAGTTGTTGTGGGCCACGACATTCGTCTCAGTAGCCCGGCTATCAAGGCGGCACTCACCGAAGGCCTTCTGTCCCAGGGTGTGGATGTTTACGACATTGGTCTTTGTGGCACCGAAGAAATTTACTTCGCCACGCATCACGCGGATATGGACGGTGGCATTGCTGTGACCGCGAGCCACAATCCCAAAGACTACAACGGCATGAAGTTTGTCCGAGAGGGGTCAAAACCTATTTCGGGAGACACGGGGCTGTTTGATATCAAAGCACTGGCCGAACAGAACCAGTTCCAGCCCGCTGATGTTCGGGGAGAGCTCAGGCCCCTGAATACCGAGGAAGCCTATGTAGCTCATCTTTTGAGCTACGTGGACCTGCAAAACTTGAAGCCCTTAAAAATTGTCGTGGAAGCGGGTAACGGCGGAGCAGGTAAGGTAGTAGATCTCCTCGAGCCCCATCTGCCTTTTGAGTTCATTAAGCTGCACCACGCTCCGGACGGTAATTTTCCTAACGGCGTGCCGAATCCCATGCTCGAAGAGAATCGTGAGCCAGTCATTGCGGCTGTGCGTGAGCATGGCGCGGACCTGGGTATCGCCTGGGATGGTGACTTTGATCGTTGCTTCTTTTTTGATGCCAGTGGTCGCTTTGTCGAGGGCTACTATTTGGTGGGTCTCCTCGCGGAGGCGTTCCTCAAGCGTAATCCTGGCGAGCCTGTGGTACATGACCCCCGACTGACCTGGAACACCGAGGCCGTGGTAGAGGAGTTTGGCGGTAAGGCGATTCAAAGCAAGACCGGGCACGCGTTCATCAAGGAGCGAATGCGACTCGAAAACGCGATCTATGGTGGCGAGATGAGCGCCCATCACTATTTCCGTGATTTCGCTTACTGTGACAGTGGGATGATTCCCTGGCTGCTTGTTGCTGATCTCATCTGCGCCCGCAATCAATCGCTGGCGGATATGGTCGAAGAGCGCATGGCGGCATTTCCTTGTAGCGGTGAAATTAATCGCTCCATCGAGGATGCGGCCGAGGTGCTGTCTCGCGTAGAAGCTAAGTATGGGTCGTCTGCTCTGTCCTTCGAGACTGTCGACGGACTGAGCTTTGCTTTCGAGGACTGGCGCTTTAATCTCAGGCGCTCAAACACCGAGCCGCTTGTGCGACTGAATGTCGAGTCACGCGGTGATTTCGAACTCATGCAGTCAAAGACTACTGAGTTGCTTGCACTTATCGACGCTTAGCTAGCGTTGGAATCGCCGCGGCTGCTACTAGTGCGAGCGCTCTATTGATAGCTTAGCGAGCCGTGCCAGGGCAGCTTTCGCCGGCGAGTCTGGTAAACCGTCCAAGGCCGAGAGTGCTTTGTCTCTGCAGTCCAGTGCCGCCTGTCGGGTGTACTCCAGGCTTCCGCAATCGCGGACGGCTTGAATGATTGCCGGCAACTTCTCGCGATCCTTTGCGCTGATGGCATCTCGCACCAATTTCGCCTGAACATCGCTGCCTTCGCGCATAACGTGGATCAGGGGGAGGGTCGGTTTGCCTTCGGCGAGGTCGTCACCGACATTCTTGCCGGTTACTTCCGGGTCTCCCTCGTAATCCAGGAGATCATCGATTAATTGAAAGGCGATACCGATATTGCGACCGCAAATACGCAGCTGTTCTACGCGGGATGCGTCGGCACCTGCAAGGAGGGCGGCTCCCTCACATCCTGCAGCAAATAAGGCTGCTGTTTTGCGATCAATAACGTCGTAATACTGGGCTTCGCTGGTGGCGGCATCGCCGGCCCGGATCAGCTGCAACACCTCTCCAGCGGCGATGGTGTTCGTGGTATCCGCCATCATTTTGAGGACGTCGTGATTACCCAGAGCGACCATGAGCTGAAAGGCGCGGGTGTAGAGAAAGTCTCCCACCAGCACACTGGGCGCGTTGCCAAAAGCACTGTTGGCGGTGGGCCGACCACGACGTAATTCCGACACATCTACGACATCATCATGGAGCAGCGTTGCGGTATGGATAAACTCTACCACCGCTGCGAAGCGGATTTGCTCATCAGTGATGACGCCCAGAGCAGCTGAGGACAAAAGGACCAATACTGGCCGCAGACGTTTGCCGCCGGCGTCAACAATGTACTGACCAACATTTTCGACCATATCTACGTCGGAGCGCAGCTGTTCGATAATGACTGCATTGACCGCGTCCAGCTCTGCGCTGACAACGGCGCGGACTTGTTGCATGCTAGGTGAGACCTTGTCCCATAGAATAGGTCGCGGATGCTAGGTGTACCCTGCGGGAGTGTCAAGGATTCGGCTTCATCTGGGCTGGTCAAAACCGCACAAGCCGCCGGTTTTCGGGGTATATCTTCCTTGAGCTTGGCGGTGCTTTTCAGTACAATCGCGCGCCCGCCACCCGGTTACCGATTTTCGCTCGTGGTTGACCACTCGGTTGGGACAGGGTTTTTGCGCTTAGGCGATTGGAAACCCTTTTAAATACAGATACTTGTGCCCGTCCCTGCCCACTGTGAGAGCAGTGCAGCCGATTGTCCTTGTCGCTGGAAGTGCTAGCGATGTAAATGACGACGGCTTCTTATAGATTTGCGGGAGGGCGAACAATGGAGAAGAAAGATGTACGCAGTTATAGAGAGCGGTGGTAAGCAGCACCGTGTGACAGAGGGCGAATCCCTCAAGCTTGAGAAGATCGAAGCGGCAACCGGCGACACCATTGAGTTCGACCGTGTACTGATGGTGGGTGGCGATAACATGCAGGTGGGAACACCGCTCGTCGACGGCGCCAAGGTTACAGCCGAGGTTATTACTCAAGGCCGTCACGCGAAGGTCAAGATCGTCAAATTTAACCGACGTAAGCACTATCGCAGAGAAACCGGACATCGTCAGTGGTTCACTGAAGTACGTATCACCGGCATTAGCGCGTAAGGAGACTGACAAATGGCACACAAGAAAGCAGGCGGTAGTACTCGGAACGGTCGCGATTCAAACGCCAAGCGGCTGGGCGTAAAGCGTTTTGGCGGTGAGCAGGTCAAAGCCGGCAACATCATCGTTCGTCAGCGCGGAACACGTTTCCACGCCGGAGAGAATGTGCGTTTGGGTAAGGATCACACTTTGTTTGCGACGATCGAAGGCAAGGTAGAGTTTATTACTCGCGGCAACAAAAACCGTAAGTTTGTACGTATCGTTGGCGCCTAAGGCGACACCGATAGCGTAGTGAGAAGCCCTGGTTTCAACCGGGGCTTTTTTTTGCCCGTTGTTTTATCGGTCATTAGTTTTTAAACATTGGTATCCAAGCCTGCCGTTTTTGCTTGAATAGGGTGTTTTAGATATTTTTTGTTGCTGCCGACCCTGCAGCCTAACGCAAGATAGAATGTAGTCATGAAATTCGTAGATGAAGCCAGTATTCGCGTCTTCGCCGGTAACGGCGGTAACGGCTGCCTGAGTTTCAGGCGCGAAAAGTATGTCGAGCGTGGCGGTCCCGATGGCGGAGATGGTGGAGACGGTGGCAGTGTGTTTCTGGTCGCTGATCAGGCCCTCAACACCATGGTTGACTACCGGTTTCAGCGGGTCTACCGCGCTGAAAATGGTCAAAAGGGTCGCAGTCGAAACTGCACCGGCGCGGGTGGCGATGATCTGGAACTGCCTGTACCTGTAGGCACCACCGTCCTTGACGAAGATAGCGGCGAAACTTTGGGGGATCTGGTGGCAGCGGGTGACCGTTTGCTGGTTGCCCAGGGCGGGTTCCACGGTTTGGGGAACACACGCTTTAAGTCTTCAGTTAACCGGGCGCCACAGCAGACCAGTCCCGGCAGCGAAGGGGAGCAGCGGGCCCTGAAGCTTGAGCTCAATGTGCTCGCTGATGTGGGCTTGTTGGGCTTGCCTAATGCCGGTAAATCAACGTTCATTCGCTCCGTATCCGCGGCTCGCCCGAGAGTTGCTGACTATCCCTTCACTACGCTTGTGCCACAGCTTGGCGTCGTAAAGGTCGATGCATTACGCAGCTTTGTTGTCGCAGATATCCCTGGGCTTATAGAGGGTGCTTCAGACGGCGCGGGATTAGGGATCCGCTTTCTTAAACATCTAACGCGCAATCGAATATTGCTCCATCTGGTAGATGTGGCGCCTATGGATGGGACCGATCCTGCCGAGAGCGCGGCGGCTATAGTGCGAGAGCTTGAGCGATTCAGTCCCACATTGGCGGCTCGAGAGCGTTGGCTGGTACTTAACAAGACAGACCTTATTGATGAGCAGTCCCTCTCTGAGATTCGCTCCCGTGTGCTTGAGGAGCTGGATTGGTCGGCGCCGATCTATACCATCTCCGCACTAGCCCACTACGGAACCGATCGCCTTTGTCAGGACATGATGGATTATCTTGAGCGTTGCGCTGAGAACGAAGCCGCGGATCCAGACCTTGTTATTGCGGAGCGACATGCACAGCAGGCTATGCAGGAAGAGGCCCGAGAGCGGGTTGAGTTGCTGCGAGCCCGTCGTCGCAGCGAAGCAGAATCCGATGTCGATGAAGACGACGATGACGATGACCATGACGTGGAGATTGAGTACGCGCCGTGAGCCCTGCATCCCGAGACTGGACAAAGTCTGCGAAGCGCTGGGTGGTTAAAGTAGGCAGCGCGCTTATCACCGATGATGGCCGCAGTATTGATGAAAGTGTCATTGGTGCCCTGGTTTCAGAGCTGACTTTGCTGCGTGAGACCGGCTGTGAGGTTCTGCTGGTGAGTAGTGGTGCCGTGGCAGCGGGGCTGTTGCGCCTGGGGGCAACGGAGCGGCCCAGCGAACTTCACGAGTTGCAGGCTGCAGCCGCAGTCGGACAGTCAGCACTCCTTCGTCGCTATGAGGAGGCTTTTGCGGCAAATGGACTGATGGTCGCGCAGGTTCTCCTGGGACATGATGATGTCCTAGCCAGAGATCGTTATCTCAATGCCCGGGCAGCGCTCAAGACGCTGCTGTCTCACGGCGTAGTGCCCGTGATCAATGAAAACGACACCGTGGTGACGGATGAGATTCGCTTTGGTGACAATGACACTCTCGCTGCGCTGGTGGCGAACCTCGTCGATGCTGATGTATTGGTTTTGCTGACGGATCAGGCGGGTCTCTTCGATGCAGATCCTCGAACTAATGCCGACGCTAAATTGATCGAGCACGCTCAGGCGCAAGACGAATCACTGGATGCCGTTGCCGGCGCCGGCGGTGTTTTAGGTCGTGGGGGTATGGTCACAAAACTCCGTGCAGCTCGCCTTGCCGCGCGCTCAGGTACCGAGACGGTGATAGTCGCGGGGCGAGAGCCTCAGGTCCTCACACGTATTGCCAAGGGCGAAGGGCTGGGCAGCTGGCTCGAAAGTGGCAGTGCTCCCGAGAATGCCCGCAGGCAATGGCTGGCGAGTCTGGTGACTTTTCGTGGAGTAGTGGAGATTGATGACGGTGCTGTCGAAGTACTTAAGGGGTCCGGGCGCAGCCTGCTTCCAGTCGGTGTTAAATCTGTGAGCGGTGACTTTGCACGCGGCGATGTACTGCTTTGTCGTGATGCACAAGGTCGAGAAGTGGCCCGCGGACTGAGTAATTACAATGCGTGTGAAGTCGCTCAAATCATGGGCTTGAGCTCTCGTAGCATCGCTGAAATTCTTGGTTATGGTGGTGAGCCCGAGCTGATTCATCGCGACAATCTGGTGCTGCTCTGATGTCGCCCATGCTATTACTCGTAGGCTATAGCGCGGCCTTGATCCTGTCCTCGATTGCCGGTGGTGCTTTGACGCAGCGCGTGGCCATGACCCATACCCGGACTCAGCTCGCGATGAGTTTGGTGTCAGGTCTGATGCTCGGCATTGCATTTTTTCATTTGCTGCCCCATGCCGTTCTGACCTTGGGAGTGGAGCATGGCCTCAGCACGGTAATGTCCTGGCTGATGCTGGGGCTCATAGTCATGTTGCTTCTGTTACGCACGCTGCACTTTCATCAGCCGGACTTTCCTGCCGAGGGGGTAGGGGCCTGTGACCATGACCATGATCAGGGCGCGGCGGTCACGCAACATAGCCACCAGAAGGTGACGCCCTTAGTTTTGCCCGGTGTCAGCTGGAAGGGCGTTTTGATGGGCCTGACATTTCATACTTTCATCGATGGCGTGGCTCTGGGTGCGGCACTGCTGTCTGCGGCCCATGGTCATCAGCAGCAGCTTCTCGGTTTCGGCGTGTTTCTGGCGATTCTGTTGCACAAACCTCTGGACGCTATGTCCATCACCGCCTTGATGAAAGCCTCGGGGACTACCTCAGGGGCGCAGATGTGGGCCAATCTGGTCTTTGCGCTGGTCTGTCCGCTGGGGGCTGTGGTTTTCTACTTCTACGCGACTCAGCTGGGAATTAACGCGGAGGTATTTGTTGCGGCGGCCTTGGCGTTCTCTGCCGGGGCTTTTGTGTGTATTGCGTTAAGCGATCTACTTCCTGAAGTTCAGTTTCACAGCCACGATCGCGTCAAACTCACCGCAGTGTTTCTCTTGGGTATTGCGACTGCTTATCTCATGGCGCATTCGGACGTAGGCCACAGCCATGCCGTGGCGGTCGCAGCGGTTGTTTCAGGCGGCTGAGCGGGTCTTGAGTGCTTCGGCCATGCTGGCCGTAGCTTCAGAGTGATTGGATGAGGACTTGAGCCAGGGGCTTAGTCTTTCGTTAATCAAGCTTGTCAGGAAATCGATGTGTCCCTCGCTTGAGTTCAAGCAGGGTATGTACTCGTAGCGCTCACCTCCGGCCTCCATGAAGTATTCGCGATTTTCTTCGCCGATTTCCTCAATGGTTTCCAGACAGTCCGCAGAGAAACCGGGGCAGATCACTTGCACAGATCGCACCCCGCTGCCGGCCATCTCCTTGAGCGTGTGGTCTGTATAGGGCTTGAGCCATTCGTCGCGACCAAAGCGTGACTGAAAAGCGCAGAGGTATTCGTCCTCCGAGATGCCCAGTTCCTCGGCAATCAGTCGCGTGGTCTTGTGACACTGGCAGTGGTAGGGATCCCCTTCGTCAAGATAGCTGCGGGGTTCACCATGGTAGGAGAAGAGCAATTTATCAGCACGGCCATGCGTAGCCCAATGTTCTTTGATGCTCTCAGCGACAGCACTGATGTAGCCGGGCTGATCGTGATAGCTGGCTACAAACTGGAAGTCTGGTATCCAGCGTCGCTTTTTAAAATCTTCCGCGATGGCATCAAAGGTAGAGCCGCCGGTGGGCCCACTGTATTGCGGGTAGAGCGGCAGCACGAGTAATTGTCGGGCACCGCGGTCGATCAGGGACTGAAGAGCCTGACTCACAGACGGCTGACCATAACGCATAGCAAAGTCGACGATCACTTCACCCTCATGTTGAGCGTTAAGGCGGTCCTGAATCTCAGCTGCCTGATTTCGGGTGTGGATCAACAGAGGGGAACCCTCGTCGGTCCACACCGTGCGGTAAGCATCTGCCGACTTGGCTGGCCGCACATTCAAAATGATACCGTTGAGAATGAACCACCAAAGTAGCCTTGGGACCTCGACAACACGGGGGTCCGACAGAAACTGCTTTAGGTAGGGGCGCAGTGCGCGCTTATCCGCTGCTTCGGGTGTGCCCAGATTGGTGACGAGCACACCAATACGCCCCTGCTGGGCGTGATCAAAGTCTGGACTGCCTCGATACTTCATTGTGTTACTCGTATTCCTTGTTAATTGGCATACTCGTCAGCCTATCTGTGCCACCAATGGCTGTCAGAGCTTTTAGCGGTGTTTGTACAACCGATATTGTACCGCTAATGCACTGCGCATCTTACTGCTTTCACGAGTGATCTATCTCTCTCGAAACATACGCAGACGTTTGGCCGCTGGATTCCATCGGCTTATCGATGCTTCGCCACACTTTAACGAATCACTGTATCGAGTCCTTGTGAGTTCCCCTAACTTGAAGGCGTGGGGTGGTGATCAAGGGCACAGACCGCAAACGAATCCGGCCTTCGGCCACTTTTGAACTACACGGAGAATGAGCATGAAAGCAACTCGAAACCTAACAATCGCAACAGCAATGTCGGGCGTTCTGGCAGTCTTTGCACTCCAGGCTAATGCCGATAGCACAACTGAAGTCGTCGCTGACTCGGTGGCAAGTCCTAGTCAGGTAGCCGTTGATGTGTCCGATCTGGACATGAGCTCCGCTACAGGCCAGCAAGCACTGCATTACCGCCTGGCTAACGCCGCTGAGCAGGTTTGTGGTCACAGCGATCTACGAAGAGCAGGTAGTGTTGCCCAGGCAGCACGTAATGCTGAGTGCTACGAGCAATCGTTGTCTCGCGCGCTGTCGAAAGTGACGGCCTCGGCGGTCGCTTCAACAAACTAACCAACCGCGTTCCCGCTACCCCTGGCGGAACTCCCGGAGAGTCGCTCCCCGCGGCTTTCCGGAATTTTATGACTTCTTTAAAAGCTGCCTTGACGCTGACTAAGACGTTTAGAGTCGAGTAGTAGTTTCGCCGCAGAGATGCCTGGATGATCGCCGCATACTGCCGGCCAATGGTTACCGGCGCGAAGCTGAGTCACAAATAGTCGTTGGTGATTGAAACGATGGTGAGCGAGCCTGAGAGACTCCTCGCCGCGCTAGCGATGCGAATACGATAGCGAAGTGAAAATTCAGAAGTACAGAAGTGCAGAAGTAACTGCGGCGCTAGCTTGAAGACTAGCTGGAGAATTAACTAGAGCTGGAGTAAAGGCGATAGCCGCTGAGCGGCTACCGCCAGAGACTTACTTCTTTTTGGCTTTAGCTTTGGCCTTCTTAGCAGGCGCCTTCTTTTTAGGTGCCGCTTTGGCCTTCTTAGCAGGCGCCTTCTTTTTAGGTGCCGCTTTGGCCTTCTTCGCAGGCGCCTTCTTCTTAGGTGCCGCTTTGGCCTTCTTCGCAGGCGCCTTCTTCTTAGGTGCCGCTTTGGCTTTCTTAGCTGGAGCCTTTTTCTTCGCTGCAGCTTTCTTAGGTGCGGCCTTCGCTTTCTTAGCGGGGGCCTTTTTCTTTGGCGCGGCTTTGGCTTTCTTCGCAGCGGCCTTCTTCTTAGGCGCTGCTTTAGCCTTGGGAGCCTCTACAGTCAGGTCAACTGTATCCGCGCTGGGGGCATTCGCGCCCACGGCCTTGATGCCTTTTTCCATGCTTACAGCATTGGAATACATCTGGCTCTTGCCAATCACCTGACCGTTGGTCGCCTTCATTACAAAGTAAGGCTGTTTCTTGGTCGACATTTTACGCTCGTAGGGTGCATCTTTGTCCGCATTTTTCTTAACGGATGAAATGCCCGCAGTCGCTGATCGCTTGTTGTCGTAAGTCTGGCTGGTAAATACGACTTGTCCGTTTCCTGATTTAAGATTGAAGGAAAACTTTCCAGTTTTTCCTTTCTTAAGTTCAAACTTTCCTGCCATGATCACACCCCTTGTAATGATCCCTATGCCCAGTCACGTTATGTATGCGCGAAATACTAGCCCCGCCTTTGACAGCATAAGGCTTTCACAAGCTATCGCAAGGGCTAAATCCTCATTTACAGACACTAAAATCTGCGGTGATTCCGGGCTTTTGAGGGTAAAAAATTGCGAATTCTCTTATGAATAAGGACTTGGCTACCACGGTGGAGCAGAATTTTACGGTTCTCATTTTAGCGGCAGGTAAGGCGAGTCGTTTCGGTGGTGATAAACGGCGGGCGCTCTTTGAGTCACGAAAAACACTGCTAGAGAAGACTATTTCGCAATTTCAGCCCTTGGGGCTAAAGTTGGTAGTTTGCTTATCTGCGGACGATAAAGACGATTCCCTCGAGGCAATGCTGCACGGGAATGCCATCGAGTGTGTGCGCTGTGCGCGCGCAAAAGAGGGGATGGGCAGCACGCTAGCCGAGAGTGTGAATGCTGTAGGCGATGTTGCAGGGGTTGTCGTTGCACTCGCAGATATGCCGGGATTGCGTTCGCAAACAGTTTCTTTGCTCCTGACCCATGCTGACAGTGAGCATATTGTCTGTCCGGTTTTTGATGGTCAGCGGGGGCATCCCGTTGTATTTGGTAAGCGATACCTCCCTTTGTTGAAATTGCTGTCCGGAGACAGGGGGGCTAACCAGCTGCTTAGGGAGTACGCCCAGAATTGCATATCCGTACCGGTAAAAGATCCTGGTGTGTTGTTAGATGTTGACACTCCCGCTGATTTAGATCGTGTTCGGCGGATGATTCAGGAGCGTTCTTCCTGAGGCGTATCTGATTGTCTCGATGGATGTGCTTTTGCAAAAGCGGGCAGTGTTTGGCAACGCTTATCCATCGCCACGATGTTGGGAAAGAGTGATAGGTCGACGTTGAAACGATAGGCGTTGAACACCTGGGGAATTAGGAACGCCTCGATCATCCCCGGGTTTTGTCCAAGAGAGTATGCGTCGTCAAAGCCTCCGATCGTTTTTTCTATGGCGGTGAATCCGCGTTGAATCCAATGCGCGTACCAGGCGTCTACCTGCGTTTTCTCAAGCTTCAGTGTGTCACCGAGATATCGCAGCACGCGCAGGTTGTTCAGTGGATGTATATCGCAGGCAATGTGCTGGCAAAGGGCTCGATGCTTCGCCTTCTCGAGAAGTTCCTGAGGATAAAGTGATGGATAGGGATGAGCCTCTTCAAGCCACTCCAGAATAGCGGTCGATTGCCCAAGAGTTTCTCCACTATCCAGAGCAAGTGCTGGCACCAGACCCTGAGGATTGCGGCTCAGGTAATCCTCCGAGCGCTGCTCCCCGCTGACAAGATTTACGGGCACGATGTCATGCTCGAGATCTTTCAGACCCAGTGCGATTCTTACTCGATAAGCCGCCGTCGATCGAAAGTAGCTGAAGAGTTCCATGCGCTATACCGCGCTGGGCTCGTAGCGCACGATGATCTGATCAATCGCACCGAATATGGAGGAGTCCTGAGCGTCGAGCATTTCAATGCGAATGCGGTCCCCAAAACTCATGAACGGTGTGCTGGGTTTGCCATCTTTGATAGTTTCCAGGCAACGTATCTCGGCCAGGCAACAGGATCCGTCCTTTGAGCCCACGTTAGATACTGTTCCCGATCCAATCACCGCGCCGCTCATGAGAGAGCGCGACTTGGCGCAGTGGGCGATGAGTGTGGGGAAATCAAAGGTCATATCCTGCCCCGCATTTGGCGCGCCCACCAGATCGCCGTTGTAGGTAGTGCGTAACGGTAGATGCAAACGCGCGCCGTCCCAGGCGTCACCGAGCTCGTCGGGAGTGACCAGCACCGGCGTGAAAGCGGTCCAGGGCTTGGACTGATAAAAACCAAATTGTTTTGCCAGTTCTGCGGGGATCAGGTTGCGTAGGGATACGTCATTTACGAGGCCTAGCAGTTTGATGTGTCCCGCAGCCTGGGCTGGAGTCACACCCGCAGGTACGTCATCGGTAACCACGACAACTTCTGCTTCGAAGTCGATGCCCCACTCTTCGCTTTCTACTTCTACAGGATCTTCAGGGCCGATAAATGCATCTGATGCACCCATATATACAAGGGGGTCTTCCCAGAACGATGCGGGGAGCTCAGCCCCGCGTGCTTTGCGTACCAACTCTACATGCGTGACGTAGGCACTGCCGTCCGCCCAGTGATAGCTGCGTGGAAGAGGCGCCGCGCATTGGCTGGTGTCAAAGGGGGCTGCATCGCTGTGACTTCCCTCGCACAGCAGTTGGTACTGCTCCTCTAAGCTAGGCGCGATGTTTTTCCAGTCATCCAGCGCAGCTTGTAACGTCGGGGCAATGCCAGTTGCATCGCAGCAGGTTTTTAGATCCTTAGCCACGATCATAAGGCGACCGTCGCGACCGGATTTGTAAGAGGCGAGTTTCATCAGCGTGATCCTTTCGTCCGTAGTCGGTATTTGTGCTTAGGCGCCCTTGCTGCGCCAGGAGTTCACATAGTCAGGGTTTTCGACGCTTTGCACTGCGGGCTGAATCTTTAGCGCTCGGCGCGTGTCGATCATTACCGCCACTTCATCCGTCTCTTTTGCCGGATCGGTTTGCGATTTTTGTAGCGCCTTGGGATGCGGGCCGTGGGCGAAGCCACAGGGATGATAGGTGATCATTCCGGCGTCGATATTGTCGCGACTAAAAAAGTTGCCGCGGTGGTAGAAGAGCACTTCATCGTAGTCATCGTTGTTGTGATAGAACGGAACTTTCAATGCTCCGAGATCAGTCTCAATAGGTCTTGGGCAGAACGTACACACAACGAAGCCACCACCCATAAAGGTAGTGTGAGCTGAAGGGGGCAGGTGGTATCGATGACTCATCACCGGTCTGATATCCCGCCAGTTAAGACGCAACACCGTGTTGGTGCCGTGCCAACCCACTGCGTCCAAGGGGTTGAAGGGAAACGTCACAACGCTGACCTCATCGTGACGTTTGATGTGGACGTCCCAGGGGTCTTCGTTCTGTTGTGCGATGAAGTCTTCGTTGATGTGCGGATGATCCAGGACCGCGGGGTCAAAGACCGCGTGGGGTCCCAACATGCCTCGATCCGGTAGCTGGTAGGCTCCGTCGCGATCTTCGATGATCAGACACTCCACCGGCGCGTCGGGCTCAATGCGCCAGGCGGTGCCCCGGGGTATTAACAAGTAATCGCCGTCGCGAAAGCTCAGTTGTCCGTAGTCACAATAGAGTGATCCGCTTCCGTTATGCACAAATAACAGGTCGTCGCCGTCGCTGTTGCGCACCAGGTGGCGCATAGCGCTGCTGCAGCGCCAAAATCGCATGGCCACATCGCCATTAGCTAGCAATGGCTGCTGGGAAAAGGGAGATTCACTGAGCGATTCAAGCTGCATGAGATCAAAAGCGTAGGGTCTCAAGGGCCCTTGCCAGTCAATCCAGCCTGTCGGGGGGTGGCGGTGGTGAATGTGGCTCGCCGGACCAAAAAAGCCCTCGCGACCCATTTCCCGCTCATAGGTCCCTTCCGGGAGATCGCAATGCGCCTGCCGCGAATGCTGTCCTTCGCGGATCACGTGGGGGATCCATTGTCGACTCATGATCTTTTGCCTTTTTCCTTGACAGGAATGAAGCATACTAGTTTCATATGAAACTATCTAGCGAATGGATAGCAACGTGACACAGCCTTTAAACCTTGAGGGTTTCCTGCCCTATCGATTTGACCGCCTCGCCAAGCACATCAGTGCATCGCTTGCGGGGGTCTACCGCCGTCGTTTCAGCATAAGCGTGCCCCAGTGGCGTATTCTTGCCTTATTGCACGAAACGCCTCATCTGAGTGGTAAGGACATCGCGAAGCAGGGCAATCTCGATAAGGTCATGGTGTCCCGGGCTGTTGCGGATCTGGAGCAACGGGGACTTCTCGCACGCTACCTTAGCCCCGAGGACGGTCGGGTTAATGAACTATGTCTTACCAGACAGGGAGAGCAGCTTTTTGAGTCTATCGCGCCCCTTGCACTTCGTTGGGAGACGGACTTTCTCAAAGTGCTCAGCAAAGGTGAGCGCAGAGATCTTGCGCGTATTCTGTCGAAGCTCGAGCAGCATGCAATGTCCACAGCTCATCATCCAGTCAAAGTCGGGGAGGGCATGTTGTGAGTTCCACTGCGCCTAGCCAGCAAGAAATAGTTGCCAGTCTGCCGGTACACCTGCGGCCCTTTGTAACTGTGCAGGACCCAGACAACCAGTACACGGCCAGGGATCATGCGGTGTGGCGGTTTCTCATGACAGCCTTAACTCACGGTCTCGAAGAGACCGCGCATCCCGTGTATCTCGAAGGTCTGGCAAGGACCGGTATTGCTCTGGATCACATACCTTCCATCGATGAGATGAATGCCTGTCTCGCAAAGTTAGGTTGGCGCGCTGTCGTTGTGGATGGCTTTATTCCCCCAGCAATTTTTATGGAGTTTCAGGCGCTCAAGGTTTTGGTTATTGCGCTGGATATGCGCAGTGTCGAGCATCTCTTATACACCCCGGCTCCGGACATTCTTCACGAGTCTGCGGGACATGCTCCGTTTCTTATCGATGTTGACTACGCTGAGTTTCTCCAACGTTTTGGTGAAGTGGGTATGCAGGCGATTGCAAATCAGCATGACCATGAGCTGTATGAAGCAATCCGGGCGCTGTCGATCATCAAGGAAGATCCTGGCTCCGCTGCGGAGGATGTTGCCGAGGCTGAGGCGCGGCTTAGCAGACTGGCGAACGTCGATACAAAGCCCTCAGAAGCGGCACTTCTGACGCGCTTGCACTGGTGGACGGTGGAGTACGGTTTGGTCGGCGAGCTGGAGGATTACCGTCTCTTTGGCGCTGGCTTATTGTCGTCGCTCGGTGAATCCCAAAGCTGCAGGGACGATGCGCAAGTAAAGAAAATCCCTCTTACGGTTAACGCGGTAGAGACGCCCTACGACATCACATCGACCCAGCCGCAGTTGTTTGTAACCCGTAGTTGTAAACATATGAGCCAGATACTCGAGGAGTTTGCGGCCACCATGGCCGCCCGGCGCGGAGGAGCGGAGTCTTTACAAAAGGCGATTGATGCCGGGGTTGTTTGCAGCGCCGAGTATGACTCGGGAGTACAGGTAAGCGGCGTTTTCTCGGACATGATCTGCGATGCTGTGGGTAACGTGAATTATCTGCAGACCCGCGGGCCTACGCAGCTGGCCTGGCGTGGAAAAGAGCTTTATGGACACTCTATTGAGAGTCACCAAGAGGGTTTCGGGTCGCCCGTGGGACTCTTGAAAGATTTTAGCCGTTGTTTATCGCAGTACACGGTAGATGAGCTAAAAGCCCATCGCATCGTTGTGGGAGAACCCGTGCAGCTCGAGTTTTTGTCGGGGATCACTGTGCGTGGCCGACTCGAGGATGTTGTTCGCCAGGAGCATCGCAACCTGATTTTGAGCTTTAGTGACTGCACGGTTACTACGCTGGATGGGCGGGTATTGTTTCAACCCGCCTGGGGACGCTATGACATGACGGTGGGCGGGCGTATTGCCAGTGTTTTTGGCGGGGTTGCAGACCGGGAACAGTATCAGTTGTATCGGCCCTTGCCACGGACCACAACGCCCTCAGAGGAGCCGGACGCCAAGCTGATGGTGGCCTATGCAGTGCTTGGTCCGGGCAAAGATGCCGCCTGTGTTGTGAATGGTGCCGAGGCGCAGTTAATCCTCGCGTGCCTCGATGAGTTTCCGAGGGAGTGGTTGCTCCGCGCGGAGATACTCCTTGCGGGGCCTGATCGAATTTCCAATGAGATGGTGAATCGAGCTCGTGCCGAGCTTGATGCCCTTGTGGAGGACCCTCAACACCGGCGCGCCCTGGCTTTGGTGCTTCCCGAGACCTTCAGTATTTGATCCTCGCCTGCGGCCTGGTCGAGGATGCCTGGACTTAGAAGCTGCGCTCCTCTTGTTGGATTGAGCATCACTCAGTATTATTAAGTGGCACTCAATAAACGTAGCTGGCCAAGGATAGATTTATGTCCCTCGACTTTGATAGCGCTCGCCTGCCCAATCCTCATATTCGGACTGAGCATGAAGAATGGCGAACGCATCTGCGTCGTTTCATCGACGCCGAAATCGCACCTTTCGCTGAAGAGTGGGACGAGGCGGGGGAGATTCCCATGGATCTTTGGCCAAAGGCTGCTGCCGTCGGGCTGCTGGGATTGGGATACCCCGAAGCCTACGGTGGTACTTTAGAAGGCATCGATTCCTGGCACAGCTGGATCTGCAGTGAAGAGATGAATCGCTTTGGTGTAGGGGGCGTGCAAGCGTCCCTGCTGGTGCACGGCATTGGTTTGCCGCCGGTGATTAACTGGGGCTCTGAGGCCATGAAACAGGCGATTGCGCCACCGGTTCTTGCAGGCGAAAAACACATATCGCTGGGTATCACGGAGCCCGGAGGCGGCTCTGACGTAGCGCGCTTACAAACCACCGCGGTTCGCGATGGTGACCACTACATTGTCAATGGTTCCAAGACCTATATCACCGGTGGTATGCGAGCCAACTGGGTTTCTACAGCAGTGCGCACCGGGGGCGAAGGAGCTGGAGGGGTCTCCATGCTGCTGATCCCGACGGATGCCGAGGGCTTCTCCCGCACCGCTTTGGATCGTAAGCAGGGCTGGTGGGCCTCAGATACCGCGACTCTGTATTTTGATAACGTCCGAGTCCCCGTTGAGAATCTTATTGGCGAAGAAAATCGCGGATTCCTCGTAATCATGACGAACTTCAACAGCGAGCGAATGGGTATGGCCAGCTCTATGGAGGCTCAGGGTCGTGTATGTCTGGAGGAAGCCGCGAACTGGGCGCGGGAGCGCAATACCTTTGGTAAGCGACTTGCTGATCATCAGGTGATACGCCATAAGTTTGCCCAGATGAAGCAAAAATTGAACGCTACTCAAGCGTACATACGCAGCTGCTACGAGAGCATCGAGAATGGCAATGCGAATCCCGGTGATATTGCCTTGCTGAAGGTGCAAGCCAGCGAGACCCTCGAGTTTTGTGCGCGCGAGGCGATGCAGATTCTGGGTGGCACGGGGTATATGCGCGGTAATCGCGTAGAGCGAATTTATCGGGAGGTGCGCGTGAACGCGATCGGCGGTGGCTCAGAAGAAATCATGCGGGATCTGGCAGCACGGCAGTACGGACTATGACCATGAAGCTATGGCATTGCGAGGGCGCGCGCTCCTTGCGCGCGGTGTGGGCTCTTGAGGAGTTGGGGCTGGACTATGAGTTGATCATGCTCCCATTCCCCCCCCGGGTGTTTCAGAGGGAGTATCTTGAGATTAACCCGCTGGGCACGATTCCCTACTTTGTAGACGGCGATGTAGAAATGACCGAATCCTGTGCGATTCCTCATTACCTGGCCACGCGACCCGGCAATGAACATCTCGCATTACCGCCAGAGCATCCTGCCTACGGCGACATGCTCAACTGGACCTATCATGCGGACGCGACCCTAACGTTCCCTCAGACCATCGTGTTGCGATACACGGTGCTCGAACCCACGCCAGAGAAAAAGCCCGTAGCAGACGACTACGCCAAATGGTTTATCGCAAGACTGCGACGCCTGGATGCACATCTGGAGAACAACGACTATCTTGTGGATGGACGTTTCACCATCGCGGATATTTGCGTTGGCTACGCACTGTATTTCGGTAAGTCTCTGAAGCTTGATGAACGTTTTAAGCCTCAAACGCTGGCCTACCTGGAGCGCCTCATGGCCAGAGATGCGTTTAAACGCGCCGACGCTGCGGGGCGAAAGGCGCCCGAGTGAGTGCCTGAAGCTTCGCCAATCACGTCATCACACTGTTTGACCCACTAATAATGGAACACACGACATGAACGCTGCTGTAAAAGAACTCGAAGATTTTCGTCGCGAGGTGGCTAGCTGGCTCAAGACGAATAAGCCCGGTGATCCTGGTTTTTTACTCCCCCAAACGTTTATGGAAGTCGGTTCAGAGCAGCAGCTGGACTTTCTAAGGGAGTGGCAACACAAGGTTTGGTCAGCAGGCTACCTCGGCATGGCCTGGGCGAAGGAGCATGGCGGGCAGGGCGTAGATGCGATTTATCAATCTGTCGTGGATCAGGAGATGCGTCGTCAGGCGGTGCCCATCTGCTTTAACGTTATCGGCCTTGGTTGGGCGGGCCCGCTGATTAATGACATTGGCACCGAAGAAGAAAAGCAGCGCTACCTCAAGGGCATTTTGAGCGCCGAGGATATCTGGTGCCAGGGCTTTTCAGAACCGGATCACGGCTCTGACCTTGGCAACGCGCGCACTCGCGCCGAGCGCGATGGAGACGACTATGTCATCAACGGCAGCAAGATCTGGACCACCATGGGCAACTATGCCAAGTACATGATTTTGCTTGCGAGGAGTAACCCCGAAGCCGAACGAAAGTACGACGGCTTATCGTTCTTTCTGGCACCTATGACCGTTGCAGGCGTGGAAACGCGGCCTATCCGCAAGCTCACGGGAGAGTACGGGTTTACAGAAACGTTCTTTACTGACGCGCGAATTCCTGCGGACTGCCTCATGGGCGCCGAGGGCGAAGGCTGGAAAATAGCGATGAAGACGCTGCAGTACGAGCGTGGCGCTGAAGCCGGTGCGGCGGGTGGTTTAGCGTTTGTACGTATCGTTATCGATGATCTCATCGAGCAGTTGCGGGATGTTACCCGCGACGGAAGGCCGGTACTCGAAGATCCCCTGATTCGGGATCAACTGGTCAGCCTCATTATGGAGGAGAAGGCCATCAATCTGGGTGATCGCAGATCTGGCATCCCGGCGCTCACCAGCGACTACCCTATGTCACTTCCTCTATCCAATAAACTGCGCTGGACGGAATATGCGCGACGTATGCGGCAGTTTGCGATTAATGCTCAGGGGGCCGATGGCGCCTTGTTTATGGGAGATGATCGCGCACGCGAAGGGGGATTTTGGCAGCGGGCATATCTCAATAGCTTTTCAGCCACGATTGGCGGAGGCACAAGCCAGGTTCAAGCCAACATCGTCGCCGAGCACGTGCTCGGCCTGCCAAAGTAAAGGGGCGCCTTATGTCAGTAATGGGAAACACGGCCATGCGTTTTGATGAGGAGCAAAGCATGCTCCTGGACTATGCGCGCAGTTTTTGTGCCGACCGCGGTGGACTGAATGCAGCGCGAGAGCATCTCGAAACACCTCTCGAGTACAGCCCTGCGGTGTGGGAGGAGATGGCGGCCATGGGTTGGACGGGCATAGGTTTGCCGGAAGAGCTTGGCGGAGCAGGACTGGGCATCGGCGCCGCGGTCCCGGTAGCAGAAAGTCTGGGTAAGTTCCTCATGGGAACACCGTTGATATCCACCATGCTCGCAGCGCAATTACTGTTGCGAGCGGATGGATCAGCAGCCGCCGACGTGCTCCGAAGTATTGCCGGGGGAGACGCTGCCTGTGTCGCCGAACTTGAATCAGAAGATTGGGCTGCACTACCCGGCAAGACGGTGATTGATGAAGCCGGGCTTCTTCAAGGGCAAAAACGGTTGGTAATGGATGCGCAGAGCGCGCGTTGGATGGCGGTGCTGGCCCTGGTCGGCGGCGACGTCGCTTTGGCAGTGGTTGATGCTGCGACTTTGAGTGCGGATGCGCTTAGTCCGCGTGTCCTTATCGACAACACCCATCGCGCCGCAGATGTCAGCTTCGTGGATGTGGAGCCGGCTTTGGTAGTGACCGGCGAAAAGGTTCTCGCAGCGCTGCGTGATTATCGCCTTCTCGGAGCCTTGCTCGTGGCGGCAGAGAGCACGGGTGCGGCGGCTGCCTGTCTGGATGTCACCGTAGATTACCTAAAGACACGCAAGCAGTTCGGTAAGCTCATCGGCTCTTATCAGGCGCTTAAGCATCCCAGCGTTGATATCCTGAACATGATGGATTCTGCGCGTTCCTTTGTGTATCACGCGAGCTCGCTCATGGGGCCAGAGGCCCTGGGTCGAGACCAGGAAATTGCCTGTCGAATGGCCAAGGCGCAGGCAACGGATACGCTCAAGTTTGCCGGCGATCGTGCGGTGCAGTTTCATGGCGGTATGGGTTTCACCTGGGACTGCGATGCGCAGCTGTTTATCCGTCGCGCTCAGGGTGCGCAGCAGCAGTTTGGCGATGCACAGCATCACCGTCAGCGTCTGGCTGCCCTCTTGCTCGACGAGTAGTTCAGATTCTGGACAACACGCTGCCCTCTAAATCCTTAGGGGGCGATTGTGCGTAGTAACTACTATGTCTAAACGTTCATCCATCCGTCGCGGAAGTTTTGGTCGCGGCCTCGCTGTGTCTCTGGCCGGTATTCGCGCAGGGGGTGCCTTTGCTCTGGGTTCCGCCGTAGGACGATTGCGCGGCGAAGAGGCAGGCAACAGCGAGCTCATGCGCCGAGAGGCGCGTCGGTTTACCGCTGAGCTTGGTCGGCTCAAAGGCACCTACGTCAAAATCGGTCAGATGATGGCCTTGCTCGGAGAGCACTTTCTTCCCGAGCCCCTTACCGACGCGCTCCATGATCTCGACTCGCAGACACACCCTTTGCCCTGGTCTGAGCTCGAGGGGTCTGTGCGCGAGAGTCTGGGGGACAAGTACCAGGAACTTCAAATTGATAGTAGGCCCCTGGCAGCGGCTTCGCTTGCGCAGGTGCATCGCGCGACCCGCCGCAGTGACGGCTACGAGCTTGTGTTGAAAACCCAGTATCCAGGCCTTGCAGAAGTCATTGATGACGACTTTGACGCCGTCGTGCGGATGCTGTTGTTAACCCGGTGGATTAAAGCCGGGCGCGAGATGGACGCATGGTTTGAGGACATGCGCGAGCAGCTGCACCACGAGATCGATTACCGGCGAGAAAGCGACATGACGCAGAGCGCTCGCGATCGCTTTAGAGCCGATGACCGGTATCACGTACCGGAGGTTATCGAGAGCTACTGCAGTGACACGGTTCTGGCTCTGGAATATGTAAGAGGTCATCGCGTGACGCAGCCCGAAGTCGCTGCACTGTCGCAATCCCGCCGTAATGCCCTGGGTCAAGCAATGCTCGAACTGTTTTTCATAGAGCTGTATGACTGGGGTGTACTGCAAACCGATCCCAACTTTGGCAACTATCTGATTCGCAGCGACGACAACACTGATCAGCTGGTATTACTGGACTTTGGCTCAACGCTGGCTTGCGATGATAACTTTCGGCGCCATTTTGGTGATGCCATCGCAGCAGGACAGATTGGTAATCACGCACTGCTCGCTGACAGTCTTGTGGGTCTTGGTTGTCTCAGGGAGGACGCCACAGAGTTTGCGAAAAAGAGCTTTTGCGAGTTTTGCGAGATGCTCCTGGAGCCTTTGGCGAATCCAGAGAACCTGCCGGCTGAGTTTCTCAATGACAAGGGTCAATACTGCTGGGGGCGCTCACGTTTGATGCAGCGCGTAGGCAAGCACGCGGCCAGCTCTGCGGCGACCCGCCACTTTGCGACACCGTCTCGGGACTTTGCACTGATCGTGCGCAAGCTCACAGGTGTGTTCACGTTCATTACCGTGCTCGATGCGGAGTTTAACGGCCACGAAATAGCCCATCGCTATATTGATGGCTGGATTGGGAAGGTGGCTTAGGGATGGCTGATTTCGACGATAAGCCCCGTTCAAAAGGCAAGGCTGTACCGGCAAGTCGCGCGGGACGTTTTGCCAAGGTGGCTCGCCTGGCCGGTGGCGTCGCCGGTGGAATGTTAGCCGAGGGCGCGCGCCAGTTGCGCGCAGGCAATCGGCCCAGTAAGCGTGACCTCTTGCTAACGCCGGGCAATGCCCGGCGCGTCACCAAGCAGCTCTCGGAAATGCGCGGAGCTGCCATGAAGCTGGGACAAATCTTGTCCATGGATTCGGGTGAGCTCTTGCCTAAGGAGCTCACAGATATTCTGGCCAGTTTGCGTTCCGACGGGACGAGCATGCCGGATTCGCAGCTCGAAGAGGCAATGTGTGAGGCTTACGGCAGTAACTGGGAAAGCGAGTTCCATCTCTTTGACCGCTATCCCATCGCCGCCGCATCCATCGGCCAGGTGCATCGCGCTGTAGATCATGAAGGCAGAGAGCTGGCACTGAAGATTCAGTATCCGGGAGTGAGCAAAAGTATTGCCAGTGATGTCGATAACATCGCTACGGTTCTTCGGATCTCGGGGCTTTTGCCCGAAGAAGCGGATCTTCAACCACTGCTGGATGATGCCAAGCGTCAACTCAAGGACGAAGCTAATTACCTTAAAGAGGCAGAGTTCTTACGCAGATTTAACGAAGTTTTAGGTGATGACGAGCGCTTTATTCTTCCCGAGCTTGTCTCTGAGCTGACGCGCAAGAACGTGCTCGCTATGACTTATGTCGCAGGCGGGCCCATCGACGCAATTGCAAGACGCCCGCAGGAAGAGCGAGATCGGGTGGTGTCAGCCTTGGTGGAGCTACTGCTCACCGAGCTCTTTGAATTGCGCATGGTGCAAACCGACCCTAACTTCGCTAACTATCAGTACCGCTGGTCCAGCGGAGAAATCGTACTTCTGGATTTTGGAGCTACCCGGGATTTTAAAGCGCGATTCGTCAGTAACTACCGAAAGCTTGCCGCCGCCGCGGTGCATGGCGATAGAGATGCGATGGCCCTGGCAGCAGAAAAAGTCGGCTATTCCATGGGCGATGAAGACTCCCGCTATCGCGAGCTGGTTCTGGAGTTGTTACTGCTAGCTCTGGAGCCCCTAAGAGAAGACGTGCTTTACGACTTTGGAAGGTCGACCATGCCTGAACGTCTAGGCGCTCTCGGAAAAAAAGCCACGGAGTATGCCGACTTTTGGCACGCCCCACCCACGGACGTGGTGTATTTCCATCGCAAACTCGGCGGTATTTTTATGCTGGCAGCACGCATGAATGCACGGGTAAACGTCAACGCGCTGATGCAGCGCTGGCTCTGATCACCCTGTGAGTACAACAACGTTGCGGCTGGTTCTCGGCGACCAGCTTTCCTTCGAGAATCCGGTGCTTGTTAATGCGGAGCCTCAGCGTGACTGGGTTTTGCTCGCCGAGGTCGCAGAAGAGGCGACGTATGTGCCGCACAACCGGCACAAGATAGCGTTGATTTTCAGCGCCATGCGCCACTTTGCCGACGCACTTCGCGAGCGGGGTTTTAAGGTCATCTATCGGTCTTTTGATGAGGGCGTATCCTCGCTGCGCCATGCAGCTGAAGATGCACTAAAAACGTCAAAGGCCAGTGCTTTGTTGGTTACAGCGCCTGGAGAATATCGGTTGCGCACGCAGATTCAGGCCTGGGAGTCAGAGTTGGGCGTGCCGGTTTACCTCCAGGAGGATGCACGTTTTCTTGCCTCTCTTGATTACTTTGAGTCCTGGGCGAGCGGTCGAAAGCAGTTGCGCATGGAGTACTTTTATCGGGAGATGCGCCGTCATTACAAACTGCTTTTGGATGAAGACGGTGAGCCAGAGGGTGGCAAATGGAACTATGACGCAGACAACCGTAAAGGTTGGCGAGCGCAGACAGAGGTTCCCGAGCGGCCGGCGGTGGCGGCGGACACCATTACCCGGGAGGTTATCGAGCTGGTCGAGAGGGAGTTTCCCGGCAACCCGGGCGACCTGAATGAGTTTCGTTTGGCGGTCACGTCCTCAGACGCGCAGTCGCAGTTCGATTGGTTCTGCAAGCATGCGCTCACAGATTTTGGGAGTTATCAGGATGCACTGGCCGAGGAATCTCCGTGGATGTTTCACGGCCTCATCTCCATGTATCTGAATATAGGATTGCTGGAACCCCTGCCGGTTTGCAGGCAAGTGGAGATCGCCTGGCGTGAGGGTCACTGCTCGCTGGCCGCTGCCGAAGGGTTTATTCGTCAGGTTTTGGGCTGGCGGGAGTACGTGAGAGGTATTTACTGGCACGCTATGCCGGACTACGCGCTGCGCAACACCTTTGAAGCCCGGCGCGCGCTACCCGCCTGGTTCTGGACCGGTGATACCGATATGCGATGCCTATCGCGGGCACTGCGTCAGAGTCTGGATCTTGGCTACGCCCACCATATTCAGCGCCTTATGGTGATAGGTAACTTCGCCTTACTGGCGGGGCTGGATGTGGAACAAGTTTGCGAGTGGTATCTGGCGGTTTATGTGGATGCTTTTGAGTGGGTTGAGTTGCCCAACACTTTGGGTATGGCCCTGCACGGTGACAATGGTCTGATGGCCAGCAAACCCTACGCCGCATCGGGAAAGTACATTCAGCGCCAGGGTAATCACTGCAGCGCCTGCCGCTATGATCCAAAGCAGACGACAGGAGAAAACGCCTGTCCCTACAACAGCCTCTACTGGCACTTTATTGATCGTCACCAGGACTATCTCACCAAGAATGCGCGTATGGGACTCATCATTGGTGGCTGGAAGAAACGCGACGCGGCAGATCGCGAGGCTATCGTGGCCTGGGGCGATCGAATTCTAGCGACGGTGCTGGACTAACTCTTTCGATCTGGCGTTTTTGCTTTAGCGCTGCGCAGTACTCTTGCGGCGTTGGCTCGAGCAGCGCCGGGAGCAATAGACTATTTCTTCCCAGTTGTTTTTCCAGCGCGCTCGCCACTGAAAGGGTCGGTCACAGACTGGGCAGACCTTTTCTGGTCTTGGATGCTTACCTTGAGCGCGTCCACTGGATGCGAGTTTTGTTGTACTGCGTTTCTTCACGGTGTAGTCGGCGTGATGGGCCAGTCCGCGGCATCAGTTACGTACATGGGTTGCTTTGGACGATTGCCGTCCCACTTTGCGGTGAACACACCGTCAGGATCGTACTGCGCAGTCTGCTTTTCTATATTGAATGCCCGTCCTCCCCGGGGATCGGCACCAACGCCCGCGATGTACTGCCAGTTACCGTAGTTGCTCCCTACGTCGTAGTCGATCAAGTGCTTTTCGAAGAAAGCTGCGCCGTAGCGCCAGTCGATACCCAAGTCATGAACGAGACAGCTTGCGGCTATTTGGCGGCCGCGATTACTCATCCAGCCCGTGGAAACCAATTGGTGCATAAGGGCATTAATCAGTGGGAAGTTGGTGTCTCCTGCACACCAGCGAGCGAAGTTTCGGGGTTCAAAGGTGCACCGTGATACCGCTCCCGCTCGTCCTCCATGGCGGAACAAGGCGACGCCATCACGCAGAGCGCGATAAAAAAAGTACTCGCGCCACAAGAGCTCAAATACCAGCCAGTAAGTAGATTCATTGGCGCCTTGCTTCGCCTCATGCTCGCGCACTGCTGCTGCAACCTCGCGAGCAGAAATACTTCCCAAGGAGAGCCAGGGAGACAAGGTCGAGCTGCCCTCCAGGGGGTCGAGGCAATTGCGGGTGTCTTTGTATTGGCGTACGGCGCCGCTCTCAAGAAACTGGCCCAAGCGCCGTTGCCCCGCGCTGCTACCTCCGCGCAGGGGCAGGCCCAGAGGAGGTTTGATGGGTGTCCTGGGGATCTGATGAAAGCTAACTGCGGGCGGTGGGGGCAGCTGCGGGAGATCTCGCGATGGCGAAGCGGGGTGAAGGTGTTTTTCCACCTTGCGGCGAAAGGGTGAGAAGCTTTCGGGCAGTTCGGGGCAGAGCGCCGCGACATCCGCGGCGTCGAAAAGTGTGTTTCCTGCATGCTCCAGTACCGGAACATCCAGACGCTCGCGCAGCACGCGCAATGCCCGTGTTTCGTAACTTCCCGCGCACTGGCTGGCATGCACGGCATCTATGGAGTAATCGCGCACAAGATCAGGGATCACGAGCTCCGGAGAACCCTGTAATACCAAGAGCTTCTGTCCCAGAGGTTGCAGATCTTCGTGCAACGCCAGCAGGCTTTCGGTGATAAACCGCTCTCTTTGCTCGCCCAGACCCTGGGTGTTGCACCAGGGCCGTTGTCTCGGCCACAGAAAAATCAAAAGAAGCTCGTCCGCTTCTGCTGCGGCGACGAGTCCGGGGTGGTCATGTAGTCGCAGGTCACTGCGAAACCAGAAGATAGCGCGCATGGAGGGCTCGGTCCTGAAAGTACTTATAAGTACGCAAGCGATACACACTTAGATGGAAATTTTTAGGAGCCTAAGCTACGCTCTGGCGCCCGAAAAATGACTGCGAAGACCCTACATGACGAGTCCGCAGTGGGAATTCAGTTTCACACTAATTCAGAACTCAATGACGGAGATTTCATGACCGATAACAGTGCCCTTTTTAAGCCGTTCACCCTGGGCAAGCTTGAACTTTCCAATCGCATCGTCATGGCGCCCATGACCCGCAACATGTCACCGGGAAACGTGCCAAACGAGCAGGTCATTGAGTATTACCGACGCCATGCGGCGGGAGGTACGGGACTGATTTTTACCGAGGGTACTTGCGTCAATCATGCTGCGGCTAGCGGTCATCCCGATGTTCCCTACTTCTGGGGCGAAGAGCGTCTGGCGGGCTGGAAGAAGGTCGCGGAGGCCGTGCATGCCGAAGGCGGCAAGATAGCACCGCAGCTTTGGCATGTAGGTGGTATTCGCAAAGCGGGTACACCTCCTGAGGGAGACGTGCCGGGGTATGCGCCTTCGGGAATGGCAGTGCCCGGCAAAGTACGTTGTCATGTGATGACGCAAGAAGACATCGATGACGTCATCAAAGCCTTTGCTGAAGGCGCCCGGGACGCAAAAGCCTGCGGTTTTGACGCTCTTGAGTTGCACGGCGCCCACGGCTACTTACTCGATCAGTTTTTTTGGGAGGGTACGAATCAGCGTGATGACCATTACGGTGGCTCTCTCGACAATCGAGGGCGTTTTGCTCGCGAGATTGTCGCCGCCTGTCGCGATGCGGTCGGGCCTGAGTTCCCCATTGCACTGCGCTGGTCTCAGTGGAAGCAGCAGGATTACAGCGCGCGCCTCGTCGAGACGCCCGAGGCGCTGGAGCAGTTTCTAACGCCTTTGTCAGAGGCGGGGGTGGATATTTTTCATTGTTCCCAGCGACGTTTTTGGGAGCCGGAGTTTGAGGGTTCAGACCTGAATCTGGCGGGCTGGACAAAAAAGATCACTGGCAAGCCGACGATCACCGTGGGCAGTGTAGGTTTAAACGCGGATTTTATTCCTGTGCCTGGCGAAACAAGCTTCCGAGAGGCGGAGACGGCATCGCTGGATGACCTTGTCTCGCGACTTAGCGCCGAGGAGTTTGATCTGGTGGCTGTGGGGCGGGCGATGCTTGCCAATGCAGATTGGGCGAACAAAGTGCGCGCCGGCGATAACGAGGGGCTGGTGCCATTTCGAAAGGAAATGCTCGGTTCCCTGAATTGATAAACACCGCCGGTGTTCTGCGGCTAATCGCTTAGGGCTCTTTAACGGCTGAAGGCTCTTTATTCGCTGAGGGCTCTCTACTGGCTGAGGGCTCTCTATTTGCTGAGGGCTTTATCGGTGCCCCGATCAGCTTCGAGTTCGGCGATCCGCTGCTGCAAGTGACGATTTTTCACGCGCAGTTCGTGCACCCGCATTTGGGTTCTGGTCACATCTTCTGGGGGAGTGGTCAGGGATCCATCTTTGGAGGATTCCATTAGGGGGCTTGTCAGCGTTGGTGCTGCGCTTGGTCGGAATTCGGATTGGCTCCAGGCCAGGTAGCTGAACGCCGCACTACCCACGAGCAGTAGCGCCGTGGCGAGGTGTTGCCACATTCGGTGATGGCTTTGGGTGGTCGATCGCAGGGTAACGCGGCTCGGCGCGTCGCAGCTGATGATGTCTACTGTCGAGGGATTAGCCGATGCTGAATCTGAGGCTACCGCAGCAATCAGCTGATCACTTAGCCATAGATTATTTACACGTTGCTGCATACAGCTCCGCGCCCCTGGGCCTTGGCGTGATACAGATGCGTGTCGGCGCGCTGGAGCAGGCTCTCATCCGTGTCACCCGCCTGATAGTCAGCGATTCCAATGCTGATGTCGGGCAGCACATTCTGAGCGCTATCGCCCATGCAGTATTCTTCAATGCCGATACGCGCAAGGTTATTGCGGATTTGTCTCGCTGCGTCACGAGCGCCTTGAAGATCGGTGTGAGGCAGCAAAATGGTGAACTCATCGCCGCCGAACCGAAACAGCAGGTCAGATCCGCGCGTGCTGCGTTTGAAGACACTGGCTATGGTCTTCAGCACGTGATCGCCCCCAAGATGTCCCAGACGCTCGTTTAGCTCTTTGAAATGATCCACGTCAATCATCATCAGGGCCAGAGGGCTGCCGTGACGTTGAGTGCGCGATAGTTCTCGCTCCGTCCACTGTTGCAGAGACAGGCGGTTGCCGAGGCCAGTCAGGGGGTCCTGAGTTACCATTTCCTCCAGAATTTCGAACTCAATTGCAATGCGCAGGCACCGCGATAGCGTGCCCAGTCCCTGCTCGATACTGAGCAAATCGTCTTCGTTGAAGCGTTCGCGCCGGCAAAGGGTCATGCGGCCCAGTTCTACCCGGTCGAGCGTCAGATTGTAGTTGGCACTGTGATGTCGTCGGTTGGCAAGATTCAAGTCAGCGTTGCCGTTCTTCGGCGCATAAGTAACACCGTCCGCCAGTCCGAGCTCGGTACACCAGAGGTAAAAGAGGTTCACGAGCCTGTCTACTTCATTGCAGCCCAGAAGCCGCTGCATAAGCAGTAATTGCTGCTCTGCATTGGTATTCCAGCTACTGGGTTGATCGGGTTTGGACTCTCTTTGCGGAAACGCGCCGCCACTCGGTGCTGGTGGGGCCGGTTCGATGTTGGAGCTGCTCTGAAAGGGGATCACTTTCTTCACCGTTGCTGCCTCGTCGCCGCCGGATTTGGCGATCGTTATCTGCATAGGACTTGTGCAGCAATCGGCGTGCCAGCGCCAGCAATATTGTCTGTCGCTATGGTGGAGATGAATTCGTTATTTTATTGCCCGATACCCATGTGCAAGGCGCTGAAGTGTTTGCGCGGAGTGCTTGTGATGAAGTGCTCAATGCGGGATTTAATGACAATGGTAAGCCCCTCGATGTGTCTATTTCCTGTGGTGTTACAGAGCTAGTCACAGGCGATACGCTCGAAAGCGCCATCGGTCGCGCAGATGAGGCGATGTATCAGGCCAAAAAAATGGACGGCATGAAGGTCAGCGTCGTCAGCTAGCGCGGCTTCCTGCCGCGCCCCCCCCTAGAGATCACCTGCCAGCAGTTTGTGTTGGGAGAGACCCGTGCAGGCTGTTCGCATTTTCAGTATTTATATATTATAATTATCTAATCTACGGCGCTGCGACCACAAGACCGCTACGCTGTAACCCGTCTTCGGTCCGTGAGCATTAGCTTGCGGTTGGCCCCTGAGCCTTTGGCTGAGGGGCTTTTTTTTGACCGCTAATCTTGCCTGGCTCGAAAGCATTAAGTCTGCGGAAGTCGGCAGGCAGTCCGACGTCGATGCGAAAGCCCAGGAACTTTGTCGTTTGGCACACAGGCGCGACTTACAGCGCTCGCTGAGATGGATAAGCCCCGCTCTGCAAATCACGCCGGCTTGCCTTGAGCCGTCGCACTGGACGGCTGTCGGGACGGTTAAGCGGCGAGCGCTCTCAGCATCCAGGCTGTTTTTTCGTGGACGCGCATGCGATCAGACACCAGTGCTGCGGATGATTCATCATCAGCGCCTTGCGCCTTCACGAGGACCTCTCTGCAGGTTTTCACGATTTGCTCATGACCCTGGGTCAGAATACGAATCATTTCTGAGGCGGGAGGAACGCCGTCGACCTCGTCGATGTTCGATAACTCTGCAAAGGCCTTGTAAGTACCCGGAGCGACTACATCCAGTGTGCGAATACGTTCGGCGATCTCATCAACGGCCAGAGCCAGCTCGTTGTAGTGCTCTTCGAACATCAGGTGTAATTCTCTGAACTGTGGTCCGGTGACATTCCAATGAAAATTGTGAGTTTGCAGGTACAGGGTGTACGAGTCGGCGAGTAAAACCTTCAATCCACCCGCAATGCTCAATCGATCCGCTTCGTTTATGCCAATGTCGATACCGCTCATAGCTGCTCCTTTGCTTATTCCAAGTTTCCCGTCTTCTGTAACATTGATATGGTGGTGCTTTGCCTAAATTCAAGTACTGGGAGTCTCCTTAGTGACAAGCTTATCTCAACCATTGACGCTGCCCTGCGGTGCTGTTGTAACCAATCGCACGGTTAAAGCGGCGATGACCGAGGGACTGGCCAGTGTAGACGGTATGCCAACTGCTGCCCTGGAGCGACTCTACGGTATCTGGTCTGAAGGGGGTTCCGGGGTTCTGATTACCGGCAATGTTGTCGTCGATGCCTACCACTTGGAGCGTCCGGGTAATGTGGTTGTAGATAGAGAGCCTGATGCTGTCATGAAGGACGCGCTGGCGAGCTGGGCCTCGGCAGCGACCGCGGCGGGTAATCACGCCTGGGTTCAGATCAGTCACGCGGGCCGACAGACGCTCAAAACAGTAAACCCCCATCCCAAGGCTCCGTCCGCGGTAAAGCTTGGATTGCCCGGTGGGCAGTTTGGGGAGCCCGAAGCACTGACCGGCGATGAGATCGCCGACTTGGTACAGCGCTTTGCCACCGCGGCAAAAGCGATGCAAGAGGCCGGTTTTACAGGGGTTCAGATTCACGGCGCCCATGGCTATCTGATTTCACAGTTTCTCAGCCCGCGCAGTAATCAGCGGGACGATGCCTATGGTGGTGAGTTAGCCAATCGCGCACGCTTTCTTCTCGAGATTGTTGATGCAAGCCGGGAGGCGGTAGGACCCGAGTTTCCGGTGGCGGTAAAACTTAACAGCGCAGATTTTCAGAAAGGAGGCTTTGCCTTTGAAGAAAGCCTTCAGGTTGCCAAGTGGCTCGAGGAACACGGTGTTGATGTGATCGAGATCTCCGGTGGTACCTACGAGCAGCCCAAGCTCTTGGGGCTGGAGGGGATCGAGCCTACGGAGAAGCAGCACGTTGCCGAGTCTACGCTGCGGCGGGAAGCTTACTTTGTCGACTTTGCCCTGGCGATGCAAAAGCAGGTCTCTATACCGCTGATGGTTACCGGGGGGTTTCGCTCCCGGGCGGCAATGGAGCAGGCGCTCAACGAAGGCGGTGCATCGCTCATTGGTCTGGGTCGCCCCTTGTGTGTGCAAACCGATGGGCCGGCGCGCTTACTTGCGGGTGCCGAGTCACTCCCACGTTATGAAGACGAGCTGGCTTTGCTTCCTTCCTGGCTGGGCTTCTTGAAGAGCATCAGCCTGATTAAGACGCTGAGCACATTTGCTACGACTTACTGGTTTTATGCGCAGCTGGACGCTCTGGGTCGAACAGGCGAAGTGGTGCCAAAGCTATCTGTTTTTAAAGCGGCCATGCAGGTCAGCAAGCAGCAGTCTACATTTTTGAAAGCGCGGCGCAGTCAGACTTAGACAGCTTGAGTTAGTCGACAAGTTCCAGATCCATCCAGACCAGACGGTGGTCGGACGATGCTTTGCGGTTTTTTACAAGACGCCGCAAAGGGTCGTTTGGTGCGGGCCAGAAGACTCCAGCGTCAATCACCCGCCACCCCGCTTTACTGGGTACGACATAATCGGCGCGAATTCCCCAGCTTGCGGTGTGCGTTGGGCTGAATCGACTGTCTGCGTTGTTGGCACGCCCGCCATCACTGGTAGGAAGAAGTCCCCGGCGAACTTTTTCGTGCCCCAGAAGAGCAGCGATGCCTTCGCGGCGGGCATCGCCCTCTTCCATGGAGGCGTTCAGGTCTCCGAGGATCACAAAGCGATCACTTTTTAGGCCGCCGGCCTCACCCTGATCATCATAAATATAGTTTCCCTGCTCATCGCCTTCGATGTAGTCCGCCCAAAAACGAATTTCGTCGTGATTGCGCCGACCATTGCGGTCCTCCGGGCCATCAAATACCGGGGGTGTGGGGTGGCTGGCCAGAATGTGCAGTGAGGCGCCGTTGATGCGCACGGGTACGTCCCAGTGTGATTTGGACGATAGGCGTAACTTTTTCTGAACAGCTTCGGGATACCACAGCTCATTGTCTTTGGTCCGCATGTCCGCCATGAGGTTGTCGGGCATGTCTTTCCACTTAAACAACTGAAAACTGCGAATCGCCGTGAAATCGATAGGGTATCGACTTAATAGCAGCATGCCGTATTGACCCGGGTAGAGACCAAAACCAAAAGCATCGTTGCCTGTTCCCGAGGCCTTTCCGTCGCGGTCCAAGTCCATGCCGGAATCAACACCGGTATTTACGGGGCCCTGATAGAAGTAGGGATAGTCGATGGCTTTAACGTCGGCTCTTGATTGCCGGAGATAGCGCTCGAGGAAGGGCTTTACACCGCGGGCGGGGTCTTCGTGATAGTCAAATTCGTTGAGCAGCAAAATGTCCGGACGCACGCGCTGGATGATTTCGGCGATGTTGCCAATTTGGGGGTGGTCGCTGTTGCTCAGTGCCGCGGGGAGTTCATGCCCGCTGGGTGTTTTGCCGCGGTCAACATAATTGCCGCCCTCCATGCTGACGTTAAAGGTGGCAATGCGAATCACGCGCCCCTCGCTGTGCGCTCCTGCAGGCATCAGCAGGACAGCGAGCAGAAGACTAATGCGCAAACTGAGCATATTAGCTCCATGGTGTGTGATCAGAAACTCCAAACAAAAGATGAGGGCACGTTAGCATGCCCATCCCTTTTCACCCATGGTTTTCGCAGCGGTTATTGTTTTCTTCGCGTAAACTACGCGCCATGAATCACCTGTGTACCTACTGTAATTATCCGGAGCCCGCGCCCCATGAGTATTGATACTGCAGCTGCCAGAAAATTTCTGTCCAGCGATTTTATGGATTTTTGTATTCGTCTTGGGCTCACCTTTGTCATCGTGATCGCCTGTGTTCAGGTGTTCGCGCCATTTATCCCTATCATGCTCTGGGGCGTGATTCTGTCAATTTCGCTCTATCCCATGTTCTTGTCCCTCCGTCGCAGGACGGGTTGGGGAAGCGGCAGTATGGCGACGCTGATCGTGGTCCTTGGGATACTCCTGCTCGGGGTGCCCACGGTGCTGCTGGGAAGTTCCTTTGCCACCCATATCTTTGATGTTATCGGTAACTTCGATGCCCAGACGGTGACTGTGGCAGCCCCCGATCCATCGGTTAAAGAATGGCCGATCGCGGGTGAAAAAGCCTATGCAGCCTGGTCGGCGGCACATACAGATCTGCCGGCATTTATAGAAAGTATGCAGCCGCAGCTGGGAAATTTCAGTAAGAGCGCGCTGCAGGCGGCGGCGAGTACCGCGGGCACGCTGTTCTTTTTCTTTGGCGCCCTAATCATCGCTGGGATCATGATGGCCTACGGCGAGTCCGGAACTGCTGCTATGGCGCGGATATTTACGCGCATGGTGGGTGAGGAACGCGGCCCGGGCCTACACACGATTACAACGCTCACAGTGCGTTCTGTGGCAACGGGTGTGGTGGGCGTCGCTTTTATCCAGGCCCTGCTCCTGGGAGTAGGTTTCATGTTTGCCGGGATTCCCGCTGCTGGATTGCTTGCGTTGATTGTTCTGGTGATCGGTATTCTTCAGCTTCCGGCGCTTCTGGTTTCGCTCCCCGCAATCGCCTACGTATGGGGATTGGGTGATGGAGGCACGCTGGTTAATATCGCATTGACTGCCTATTTTCTTATTGCCGGCGCTGCCGACAATGTGCTCAAACCCATGCTTTTAGGGCGGGGTGTCAGTGTTCCCATGCCCGTGGTGCTTATCGGCGCCCTGGGCGGAATGATGGGTGCCGGCATTGTCGGCTTGTTCGTAGGCGCCGTGATACTGAGTGTCGGCTACGAATTGTTCATGGACTGGGTGGACGAGGTGCCATCTTCGGATGATGCGGCATCGGCGAGTGGAGACATTGCGTCTGACTGGCTTGTTGATTGAGCGATAAGCGCAGTGATGTTGCGCCGTAGTCTTATTGCATTGGCGGGCGCATTGCTCGTTGGTTGTACTACGCTGGGTCCCGATTATCAGGAGCCAGAGCTTGCGTGGCTCGCCGAGTGGCAGCCGGACCTGTACGGTCAGCTCGATAGCGATCCCGCCGCCGTGAGCACTGAGCTTTCGTACTGGTGGCAGCGTTTTGATGACCCCGCGCTAGATGCACTTATTCAAAAAGTGCTCACTAAAAACCCCAGCCTGCAAAATGCGGGACTCAGCGTTCTCGAGGCGCGGGCGCGACTTGGTGGTGCAGAGGCTTTGCGTTTTCCTCAGTCTCAGCAGTTGGGCGCGTCTGCAGCCTACATACGTCAGCGTCGCAGCGATGGTCTCTTACCCGCCAGCGAAGACAGCTTTGGCAGTTATGACGCGGGGCTGTCCGTAGGATGGGAGTTGGATTTTTGGGGACGCTTCGCGCGGGGTATTGAGTCTGCGGATGCCGCCTTTATGACCTCCGTGGCGAACCAGCGAGACCTCCAGGTAATCCTCATTGCTCAAACCGCAGACATTTACTACGCCTATCGTACGGTACAGCTGCGTATTGCCATCGCGAACGAAAACGCCGCGATACAAAAGCGCAGTTTTGAGATTACTCAACAGCTGTTTGATAGCGGTCAGGAATCCGAACTCGATTTGCAGCAGGCGCGGACCCAGTATCTGGCTACTCTCGCCACAATTCCTGATCTGGAGCGCAGTCGTATCCAGCTGCGAAACGCACTCGCGGTGCTGCTGGCGCGCCCACCTGGAGTCATTACTGAGCTGGAGGGCGAACTACAGCCGCTGCCCGGCGTCGAGCCTGTGGCCTTGCGAGGAATACCCACGCAGCTGGTGCTGCGCAGACCTGATGTGCGTGCCAGCGCCTGGCAGGCAGGCGCGCAGTCCGCACAGATCGGCGTGGCTAAAGCAGAGCTGTACCCGGCGCTTTCATTGTTCGGCAGCTTTGGTTGGAGTGGCGACAGTCTCGGCGCCACCAGGGATGGACTGACCTTTGCAGCAGGCCCCTCCATCAGCTGGAACATCTTTGATTACGGACGAATTCGTTCAAATATCCGTGTGCAGGATGCCCGATTGCAACAGACACTCGTCGCTTTTGATGCGACGGTTTACCAGGCCGCGCGAGAGATTGATGACGCAGCTGTTGCTGTTGTTAAAACCGCAGAGGCCGGCAGCGTCCTCACCGAGTCCCGCTCGGCAGCAGAGAGAGCACTGGAACTCGCAAACCGTCGTTACAAAGAGGGTTATGCGGATTTTCAGAGAGTGCTCGATGCACAACGGTCTTTGTTTGCTCAAGCCGAGAAAGAGCTGGTCAATGAGGGCGCACACATTTCTGCGGTGATTACGCTCTACAAAGCCTTGGGTGGAGGATGGCAATCCCAGTCTCTTGAGGAAATGATTTCCGAGGATGTGCGCGAGATCATGCGCGAGCGGGTCAATTGGGGTGAGCAGTTAGAGGCATCGGTACCCGAGGTACTGGATGACGCCCAAACAGGAGGAGATTCACAATGAGTGATAACGAAGCAGCGACTGACGCTGAGTCCGCTCCTGCGGTCAAACGTGCAACCTGGATCGTGCTGACGCTCATAGTCGGTAGTTTGGGCTGGTACCTCCTGTCCGATCGCTACGCGCCCTACACGAGCCAGGCTCGAATAGAAGGTTATGTGATTGGTGTGTCACCGGAAGTCGCGGGTACGGTCACCAAAGTGCTGGTGAGCAATAACCAAACCGTGGAAGAGGGTGATGCGCTCTTTGAGATAGATCCCTCCCAGTACCAGATAGCCCTGTCCCGAGCGGAGTCTGATTTGGTCAATGCCAGGAGCCAGGTGGAGGCGGGTAACGCGACGGTCGCTAGCGCCCGTGCAAATCTCACTGCCGCGAAGGCTAATGAGCTCCGTGCCAGTCAGGATTACGCCCGTCTTAAGCGACTCCGAGAGACAGACCCTGGAACACTGTCTTTGCGACGTCTCGAATCTTCAAAAGCATCTTTGGATCAGGCCCGGGCAAAGGTCATCGCTGCGGAGTCTGATATTCAGCGAGCGATTGAGCAAAAAGGCGGCGATGATGAAGGCAGCAATGCCATATTACTGTCTGCACAGGCTGCCGTAGAGAAAGCGCGCCTGGATTTGGCAAATACCGTAGTGAAAGCCTCCTCACGAGGACTCATTACAGATTTGCGCGCGGATGTGGGTCAGTATGCGGGTACGGGCAAGCCGGTCATGACGCTCATTGCTATTCATGACCTTTGGATCAACGCAGCATTCACAGAGAACAACCTTGGGCATATGCAGCCCGGGAGCAGCGCCGAGATTGTGTTTGACTCTTTGCCGGGAGAGGTTTTCGAAGGCACCGTGCGCAATGTGGGCTTGGGTGTGAGCGCCGGGCAGGCTCCGGCTCCGGGTACGCTGCCTACGGTAAGTAACAGCCGCGACTGGCTGCGTCAGGCGCAGCGCTTCCCGGTAGAAGTGGGTTTTGACGTGCCCAAAAACCAGATACTGAATCAGTTCCGCATTGGTGGCCAGGCCTCGGTCATTGTGTATAGCGATGACGCGACAGTCTTGCGCTTTCTGGGCCGAGTTTACATCCGACTCATGAGCTGGCTGTCCTACGCCTACTAGGTGATTTCTAATGCCACTAGCTAGCCACAGTTCCTTGGCAGTTGCGTCTTTAAAATGAAGCTCGCGGAGCGTCGTGCCCTGAGGTTCGCCATAGCTACAGCGCTGGCCTTGGCACTGGCGTATGCCCTGGGTTTTCCGCTGCCCTTTATTGCACCTTTGTTTGTTGTGTTTTTGAGCGCAATGCCCGGGCCACCCATGGGGGCGAAGGGGCTTGTGGGTCTACTGCTCATCATGGTCGTGTCACTGACCGTGGGCGTACTGTTGATACCGCTCATCCGCTACTACCCCGTAAGCGCTGTTTTGATCGTCGCGGTGGGGCTCTACTTCTCGATGTATCTGACGCTGATACACGGAAAGCGCCTCTTGGGCACGTTTCTAACCATAGGCTTCACGCTGATTTCTGTCGCGGGGAGCGTGGATTACTTGCTTGCCACAACGGTGATTAAATCGCTGGTCCTTGGTATTTCCGCTGCAGTGTTTTGCCAGTGGATTGTTTATCCGTTTTTTTCCGAAGACCCCACCGTCCATGCGCCGGCGGAAGCGGGCAGTGGCGAGGAGCTGTCTAACTGGCTTGCGATCAGAGCGATGCTGATCGTGATGCCAGCGTATTTACTCGCGTTAACTAATCCCTCGCAGTACTTGATGACGATCATGAAGTCTGTATCTCTGGGGCAACAAACATCTACCGTCAATGCGCGCCACGCTGGCCGCGAGCTCATCGGGTCAACGTTCGTTGGTGGCATCATGGCGGTGATGTTTTGGCTGCTGCTATCTATTTTGCCGTCGCTGTGGATGTTCTCCCTGTGGATGTTGGCGTTTGCTTTGTACACCGCGGCTAAACTCTATGGCTTTTTGAGGACTAAAGTGGCGCCCTCGTTTTGGATTAATGCACTGGTCACAATGCTGATTCTTTTGGGCCCTGCTGTTGAAGATAGCGCCAACGGCAAGGATGCGTTGACGGCGTTTTTTCAGCGCTTCGCAACGTTTGTGGCAGTGACGCTTTATGCCTGGGGTGCTCTGGCGATTTTAGAGAACTGGCGCAATCGTCGCATTGCCAGAATCAAGTCCACGAAAGTCCTGAGCACTTAAGTACGAACATCCGCTGGTGGCGGTGAGAGGCCTATTGTCTATGATCAGCGCTCTGTATACGCTCGCTCTGGACGCAAGAGTGCTATGAACTATCTCGCCCATGCACTGCTGGCGGAGCCCTATCCCCATAGTTTGATCGGCAACATTGCCGGGGATCTTGTGAAAGGGCCGCTCACTAAGCATCGACTACATCCCCGTGTTGCTGATGGAGTGCGTCGTCACCGGCAGGTAGATGTGCTTACTGACAGTCACAGTGCTTATCGGGACTTGAAACTGCTGTTCTCCGATGGAAAACGACGCTACGCGGGCCTGGTGTTGGATGTGCTCTTTGATCACTATCTTGTTCGCCACTGGCAGCAATTCAGCGCGTGGGAGAGAGACGCTTTTCTGGAGGGCACCTATCGCGTGCTGCGGGAACACCCCCTTTTGCTTCCCGAAGCTCTCGCACAAGTGGCCAAGCGTTGGACAGATGCCGATTGGTTGCGGGTGTATGAAACCCGCGAGGGCGTCGCAGCGGTAATGGAGCGGCTTTCTCGCCGGCTCTCTCGCCCCGTCGACCTGGTTGCTCTACTCGAAGTCGCAGATAGCCATGACGCAGAGCTCACTGCGGGGTTTCTCGAAGTCTTTACCGATGTGCAACGCACAATGAGCTACCAATAGACAGTTTCTCTCACGCAGCACTTTGTAAGCAGTTAATCCCAAGGATGCATGTATGACACTTACCGCCGAGCTCAGTCTTTATCCCCTAGATGCGGACTATATTCCGGTTATTCAGTCACTTATTGATGATCTCAATACGCGAAAGGATCTTCACATAGTGACCAACGCTATGAGCACCCAGATTCAAGGCGATCATCAGGCGGTTATGAGTGCAGTGAGCGATACGCTGTTGGCTAGCGCGGAGCGTTTCGGCTCATCACAGGTACTGGTATGTAAGTTCATACCCATGGCACTGGATATCGCCGCCGATGCTTAGGTCATTCTTTAAGCAGTGGCGGTCGCTGTAGCTATGCGTTGGTGGACGCCAAAACTGCTTGCGTAAATTTCCTCGCGTAGAATGGCGCGCATGAGCGAGCGAAACCTTCATGTGCGGCGGGGCGTTTTTGAAACTATCCCCCTGTTTATTCCTGCTATTCCCTTTGCGCTGGTTTTCGGTGTGGTGGTGGGTGAGTCGGGAATCGCCCCCTGGCTTGGCTGGAGTTCTTCGCCGCTGATGTTTGGTGGTGCGGCGCAGATCACGATCATTACCTTGCTGGGAGAGGGGGCATCAGTGGCAGCAGCCGTGACGGCTGCGCTCATCGTCGGCGCGCGACACCTATTGTATTCCGTGAGCGTCGCACCACGCTTTAGAGATCAGCCACGCTGGTTTCGTTGGTTGGGCCCCTATGTGTTGATTGATCAGGTCTTTGCGCTGGCCATGCTGCGTCAGGATGAAGATTCCGCGGCCTTTCGTGCCTACTACTTGGCTGCGGGCTTTACTTTTTGGGCGCTGTGGATGTTGTCTACAGCGCTCGGATTGTTTGTAGGTCCCTTAGTGCCTGACAACTGGAACATCGCGTTTGCCGCGCCAGTGCTGTTTACGGCGTTGTTGGTGACAGCTATTGATCGCTGGGAGAAGCTCGTCGTGGCGCTTTTGTCGGGCGGATTTACCATGCTGCTCACAGACCTGCCAAACAGGTCGGGGCTTTTGTTCGGGGCAATGCTTGGAATTTTCCTGGGCTTGGTACTCGAAAGCCGGCGACGGCAGCGATGACGCATTTTTTTGCCATCGTACTCGCTGGGATTGGTACGTACCTGAGCCGTGCCATATTTATTGTAGCCTTAGCGGATCGACGCTTTCCACCGCTCGCGCTACGGGCGTTGGAGTACGTTGCACCGGCGGTGATGGGCGCGCTCATTGTGTCTATGCTGACCAGCACTGATGGTGAGGTATTGATCGGCGCGCCAGAAATAGCGGGCCTGGCCTGTGCCGCCGTCGTAGCCTGGAAGACTCGCAACCATACTTATACCCTGCTTACGGGCATGGTGGTCTTCTGGAGCGTTGCTGCGCTGATTGCCTAGTTTCTGCGAACGCGCGTTTATCGTGTCAGCACGGTGAGGGCTTCTATGTGCGGCGTCTGGGGGAATAAGTCCAAGGGCTGCACTTCTCGCAACTGAAACCTGTGCTTTATTGCCACATTTAAGTCTCTCGCCAGCGTGGCTAAGTCGCAGGATATGTAGATGATGGTTTGCAATCGAGGCGCTAGTTTCAGGTAGTCGTCTATGTTTTTAAGACCCTCGCGTGGGGGATCCAGCAGTAACAACGTCGCCGCGGAGAGCGCTGTCTCGAGATCCGCGGCGCTGCCGGGTCTACCCAAGTCGCTGCAAAGCCCGGTAACGCCTGGCAGAGATCGACTCTGAAGTCTTTCGATGGCGGGCCTAAAACTGTCTACGGCGCAGATGTTTTTACAGCCACTGGCAACCAGTATGTCTGTGAAGTTCCCGGATCCCGCAAACAACTCCACGACAGATGCAGGTGTCTCTAAGTCCGCGACCTTAGAAGCCAACCAGTCACGCATGCGCTGGTTTTGGGCGCTATTTCCCTGACGAAAAGGCCGCCGTTGGTTAGCAGTAACGTCGGCGGCGATGATGTCGTCATCCAGATCCAGCGTTGACCAGTGTTTTGCCCGACTCGGCTTCCACTCGGGGTTGGGAAGCCGCGCTTTAAGGTCTTTGAGGGTCTGTTGATTCTTTGTGTTGAGAACTAGGCAGTCACTGATTTCGGCAATTTCCCGGGAGTTGCTGGCCACATAGCCCAAGCGTCTGCCGTCAGTTTTGAGCTGGGCCCGATTGCGATAGGCAAACTCCTCCGGAGAGGCCCAGATGGTCCCTGGTGTCAGCTCAGGATTGAGCGCTTGAAGCATCTTTTGTAGCTGCAACTCTTTGCTCCGCAGCTGCTCCGCATACTCCATAAACATCCAGGGGCAGCCTCCGCAGTTGTCCGTGGCGAAGCCATTATGAGGGCAGGGAGGTGATCGACGCCGGGGTGATTCCTCAGTCAGGGATACAAGGCGCGCAAAACCCATACGGCCTTTCAGCTGGGTGACTTCAAACAGCCCTTTTTCACCCCGCCAGGCACCGGGTACAAAAAAAACGCGGCCGTCAGGGTGCGCAACGACCGCCTGACCATCGCTATTGAGGTCGCGTACTTCGCCCTCAAAGCGATGGCCAGGCCTTATTACATCGCGTTTTGCTGACTTGCGTATGGGCCGCTTAAACACTGTTGCTTCCTCTGCTTTACGCCAACTTAACACGAGCCAGCCATGGGAGAGCCGACGCTACAGTGCGGAATTGGTTTTGCTTGCGGGCGTGCCGCTAAGCGACAGCTCGGGGCTCTCCCGTCGAATGCGCAATCCTAACCCCATGATCACCGCCAGTAGTATGGGCGCGAAGATAACTACCAGCCCCAACAGTGTCACGTGCATGCCCTGAGTGTCCAAAGACCAGCCCAGGAGCGGTCCCGTTACAATAAACAAGCTACGTATCGCCAAACTCACCAGGGAGTTTACCGTGGCTCGAAAATCTCCTGGGATTCGCCGATTCAGCGCATCGTAGAACAGTGTCAGGCTCATACCGCGACTCAGCTGTATGCTGAACCCAAACATCACGCCTACCCAGCCTCCGGCGTAGGTCATACCCAGCAAGCCAATAAGCGGCAGAATCGCCGTGAGTATAAGCAGGCGACGCCAACCGAGTTTGCTCTCGATGTAGCTCGCATAGCGCGCACCCAAACTCACGGTCAGCGCAAACAGCGCCCAGATGTAACCGAAGTGCTCCACGGGAATGCCCTGGATCTCCCAGTACTTCTGGTAGATCCAGAATGCATACATGGCCAACAACCCGAAGGCCGCGATGGCGAACGCTGTCCACAGCACCACGGGCTTGCCGCGGAGCAGCAGATCCATGATCGCGAGCGTGTTTGCGCTGTGGCTTTGCGTGAGCGTTGGCCGCGGTGACTCTATGAGCATGAAACCCAGTACCAGCGGTATAAAACCGCACAACGCCTGAGCGGCAATTAACACGCTCATATCGCCCAGAAGCAACAACAGCGCTGCACCGATACCTGCAAGCCCCGAGGAGGCAGCTTCGATAGAGATTAGTCGGCTAAGCGCTTTGCTGGCACCGGCTTCGGGCGTATCGGACTGGTCTAACTGCTTTTGCGAGTCGTAAAGTAACGCCAGATCCGCACCCGAGATCAGACTTACGCCTACCCCGAGTAACACCTCGTAAACCAGAAAGTCCCCGAATCCGTCGGCGAAGACCAGCCACAGGAAACCGAAACCATTGATTTCGGAACCAATGATGATAGCCCGCCGTCTGCCCCAGATGTCAGCAATGTAGCCCGAGGGCACTTCGAGGCAGGCAATCGTTAGTGCGTAAAGTGCCTGGGTCTGCAGTATCTGCGTCATGGATAGCCCGTGTGCCTGAACCAGTGGCACAAAGACAGGCACGATCAGCACGAAGCTATGAAAGAAGCCCATGAGATAGATAATGTTTGCGTTGACTCTTAATGACCGTTGCACGGTGTTCACCCTTGTTACTTCCGGGAACCGGGGCGGGGAGAGTCTGATTTCGAGAGTGGAACGAAAAAGGCCTCCGAGCCCTGAGTTCTCGGAGGCCTTCTTTAAAAACTGCGACTAACTATCTATTTAGTTGCGCGTTTAGCTTCCTCAAACCACTTACTGCATGCCGCATGCGAATACCCACGGTCTTCTGTGTCTGGCACAGAACCACAGATACCGCCCCCACAAGCAGGGTCTGCGTACAGCAACTGTATGATTTGAAGGTGTTCATGGGTCCAAAAATCCGGACGTCTTTAACGAGGCGGCATCATCCTCCACCTCGCAGCCAAAGCGCAATGGAGAAAGCTGGGCTTGTGACTTTTTTACGCAGGTTACGGCGTAACGCCTACTGAATGGCCTTTTTTAGAAGCAGGCCTGAAGCAAGGGGAGATTAGGAGGGAATCAATCAGGCCCTGGCTGACTAGAAGCCAGGGGCCTGACCGGACTAGCAAAAACCTGGAACGAGTACGACCCCGTCACTCCGTAAGTACGCGGCAGCATAGAGCCCACGCGCAGAGAGTTGTGATGTACGATGAGACAGTACGCGTCGCGATTTTGCGTGCGCAGGGTAAGCACTCCCCCGCTTTACGGGTGAATAGCAACATCCCAATAATTTTGAACGAGTAATGGAGAAGAAGCCTTGGATATTAAAAACCTGTTTTCCCTGGAAGGTCGCGTAGCCCTGGTCACGGGAGGTTCCCGAAATCTCGGTAAAACCATTGCCGCGGCATACATCGCCCAAGGTGCGACGGTCTACATCAGTTCTCGTAAGGCCGCCGACTGCGATGCGACCGCCGAAGAGTTGGGTCCAAACTGTCACTCGCTACCTCAGGATGTCTCTACCGTTGAAGGCTGTCGCACCGTCGCGAAGGCCTTGAGTGAGCGGGAGCCGAAGTTGGATATTCTGGTGAACAATGCCGGCGCCGCCTGGGGACAACCTTTTGAAGAGTTCCCGGAGAAAGGCTGGGATAAGGTGATGGACCTCAACCTCAAGTCCCCCTTCTTTTTGACTCAGGCGCTCCATGAGCTCCTCAAAGCTGGGGCGGCGAGTGGCTCGCCTGCCAAGGTGATCAATATCACGTCGATTGATGGGCAGCGCCTGAATCCCTGGGAAACCTACAGCTATCACGCGTCCAAATCCGGTTTGATCTACTTGACTAAGCGTATGGCTGCCAGACTCGTCAAAGACAACATTATTGTGACATCCATTGCTCCCGGTGCCTTTGCATCGGATATGAACAAAGCGGCGCGCGATCATGGTGACGAGATTGGTAAAAGCATTCCGCTGGGCCGGATCGGCACGGATGAGGATCTTGCGGGCACCGCTATTTATCTGGCCAGTCGGGCTGGCGACTACGTGGTGGGAGACACCATTACTATCGATGGCGGAATCGTGCACGCAGCGCTAGGGCAGAGCATTGATGCCTGAGGCCATGTCGGCAGAGTCGGTCGCCGAGGTTAGTGAGGAGGAGCGTGGCCGCGTCTTTGCGTCGCTGGCCAGCGCTTTTTCTGCGGATCCGCTAATGCGCTGGTTTTTTCCAGAGGCTGAAGAGTTTTTTAAAGCCGCTACCGGTGAGTTCTACGATGCTTTTGGGGGTGGTGCCATTCAGCTTGGAACGGCGTTTCGTACCGCAAAATTTGAGGGCGCCGCACTCTGGTATCCGCCAGGGGAAGGTCCCGATGAAGAGCGTCTCGTGACGGCGATGGCAACTACGGTCAGACCCGAGATACACGAAGATGCCATGGGGGTTATGGAGGGCATGGAGAAGTACCACCCGAAGGAGCCCTGTTGGTATTTAGCGGTGCTCGGCGTGGATAACGGGTATCAAAGTCGGGGTCATGGTGCCCAGCTGATGAAACATGCCCTCGCCCGGATTGATGATTTGGGCGCCACCGCCTCTCTCGAGTCTTCCAATCCACTGAACATTTCCTTGTACAAGCGACACGGGTTTGAGGAGATGGGAAGTATTCAAAGCGGGTCTTCGCCGACTATTGTCCCCATGCTCCGAGAGGCGAGGGTGTGAGTGAGAGAGGTTTCTCTGGCTTTTCCCGCAGAGGATTCATTCAGAGTCTCGCGCTAAGTCCTCTTGCTGCGGGTGCTTCAATGGCCGTGTCGGGCACTTCCGCGGCGCGTGATGCTGCTACCCCTAAGATTCTGGGCGAGCGCTTTATCGTCGAGGCCGGCTGGGTGCTCACGGAGTCCAAAGGTGAGTTGAAGCTGATTCGTGACGGACAAGTACTTGTCAGTGATGGGGTAATTGAGGATGTGCGAAGCGGATCCTTCTCCGATAAGCTGCCGCGACTCAAATTGTCTGATCAGCTATTGCTGCCCGGATTCATCTCCGGTCATACCCATTGCTGCAGCGCTACTCCTACGCGAGGGATTATCGAAGGACCGCGATCCTATGCACGGCCGCTGGAGCTCGTGGAGATGTTGTCCGATGATGAGATGGATGCACTCACCGCGCTCAATCTTGCGGAGTTACTGCGTTCCGGTTGCACGACACATCTGGAAATGAGCCTGAGTCTTAGACAGGCCGAGAGCTATGTAAGATCCGCCGAGCCCTGGGGCGTGCGCGCCTATCCCGGTGCCATGATTCCTGGCATAGAGCGTCTGTTTGCCATTTGGTTTCGAGCGAACGATCAAGTATTGATGGATGCCGAGCAAGGCACCCTTGAGGAGATCGCGGCTAATCTTGCGTTCTGCAAAAAACACATGGGCAAAGGCGATGGCCGAATTCTGCCAATGATGTCTCCCCACGCCTGTGACACACAGACGCCCGCGACCATGCGTGCGCTGGCGAGCGCTGCCAAAGAGCTGGGCACTGGTCTGCACATTCATCTGTCTCAGGGCCAGCGGGAAACCGATACGGTTAAACGACTCTGGGGTAAAACGCCGACCCAGTGGTTGGAGAGCTTTGGCATGCTGAGTGATGGGCCTGTGTTTGGGGCGCACATGAGTGGCCTTGATTGGGATGTCGATCCACCGATTCTGAACAAACACGGCGTCGTTTACGCCCATTGCCCCTCGGGGGGTGGCGCCGGCAACGGTACGCAGCCCTATCCCGAGGCGCTTGCAGCCGGTATGGCGGTAAACATTGGGATCGATACTCATTCCAACGACTATGTCGAGAATCTTAAGCTGGCGGTGTTGTACGGACAGGCCCGGCACGAGCTTCTTGGAGAGCTGGATGCAGCTCGGGCAAGGGAGCGTCCTACGGTCTGGAATGCCATCGAAGGTGCCACACGGATTCCGGCAAAAGGTTTAGGGCGCGACGATCTGGGCGTGATTAAAGCGGGAGCCCGTGCAGACCTTATCTCTGTTGAGGTTTCCGGCATGCTTAATGGCACGGGAGCCTTGCCCCCGGAACCGCTGAACAACTTGTTGTATGCCAATGGGCGCATGGTCAGAACGGTCATGACCGATGGACGCCTGCAAGTGCGCGATGGTCAGTTTATCGCTGATGAGCCTCAGCGAGTTCTTCGAGTCGGTGGTGAGGTTGCAAAGAAAATCTGGCGGCAGCTGGAGCAGGAGAACTGGTTTACGGAAACTGCCCGTTGAATCCGAGCGCTCCGGGAAGAGTTTTATTGCGCGGACAATTCAGCTGGGCTAGCTTAGCGGCCTGGTTCAAACTTTAGGGGATACAACATGCAGGTATTCGGCGCAGGCGTAGGGCGATCGGGCACGATGTCGCTTCGAACGGCACTGCAGCAATTGGGACTGGGCCCCTGTTATCACATGGAGGCGGTGCTCGACGATCCTCCTACTCACATACCCCTCTGGAACGCTGCGCTTGCGGGAAAGCCTGACTGGGCAGCCATCTACGCGGGCCAGCAGTCAGCGGTGGATTGGCCCACGGCGTCTTTTTATGCCGAGCTCCATGCTGCATTTCCTGATGCCAAATTTGTTCTCACCCATCGTGATCCCGACTCCTGGGTGGAGAGTATTAGCGACACCATATTTGCCGCTATCTTAGGTCGTGATGCTGCGCCGGATGCGGTGCAGCCCTGGTTTGATATGTGCACAGAGGTTATTGCGCGGGCGGGCTTTGATCCTGCTATGAGTAAAGATGAGCTGGCGGAGAGATTTGTCGCCCATAACGAGGCCGTGAAAGCTGCGATCCCCGCCAGTCAGCTGTTGGTGTTTCAGGTGAAGGAAGGCTGGGGGCCGTTATGCGAGTTTCTCAACATGGAGTCGCCCGACTCGGAGTTTCCCCGCACTAATGATCGAGCAGGATTCTGGAAACTACTGGAAGACGGTGGCGCTACGGCCTAACACTCCGGACTGAACCTAAGATCCCAACGTAGTCCAACCCACGCAAATGCGGGTTTGCCTAGCGTTAGCTACTGATTAAGCAGATGACAGGCGCTCTCGTGTCCTTCGCCCACGAGTCTAGTCTCGGGATAGCGCTCACTACAGCTGGCCTCTGCTACGGGGCAGCGGGGATGAAAGTGGCAGCCTGACGGTGGTGCGATGGGCGAGGGTACGTCGCCGGTGAGAATCTGTCGCTCATGACTGCGATGAGGATCCGGAATCGGGATCGCCGAGATTAAGCTCTTCGTATAAGGGTGGCTGGCGTTTTGATACAAAGTCTCGGATGCTGCGGTTTCTACAATTCGCCCAAGATACATAATCGCGACACGGTCGGAGACGTGCTTTACCACCGCGAGATCGTGGGCAATGAACAAGTAGGCAAGATTGAATTCCCGCTGTAACTCGATAAGAAGATTCAGGATCTGGCTCTGGATAGATACATCCAGAGCAGACACGGGCTCGTCACAAATAATCAGCTGCGGATTGAGCGCAATGGCGCGGGCAATGCCAATACGCTGGCGCTGACCTCCGGAAAACTCAAAGGGGTATCGGCTTACGGAGCGAGCAGGCAGCCCCACAATGTTGAGGAGCTCTCTTACGCGCTGTTTACGCTCGACACTATTTCCGCCCACACCCTGAATGAGCATGGGCTCCTCTAGGATTTCTCCCACAGTGTGCCGCGCATTGAGCGACTCCATGGGATCCTGAAATATCATTTGAATGTTTTGTCGAAGGGGTCGTAGAGCTCGGGGCTTGAGCTGCGTGATGTCCAGCCCGGCAAACCGGATGGTCCCGGCTGTGGGATCGTAAAGGCGCACGAGACAACGTCCTAAGGTGGATTTTCCGCAGCCGGATTCTCCAACGAGTCCCAGCGTTTCTCCCGGGTTGATATGCAGGGATACACCATCGACCGCTCGGTTGGCTCGATGAGAGCGCATGAGCAAGCCTTCCTTTACGGGGAAATGCATGCGCAGATCGTCGACTTCTAACAGGGGCGTCATGCTGTTTGCCACTGGTAGCAGCTCACCCGGTGCATGCCTTCGACGCGCTCTTCTGTCGGTGGCATTTCACGGCATCGATCACTCGCTTTGGGGCAGCGGTTCTCGAAACGACAGCCGGGGGGTAAATCCCGCAAACCGGGCACCATGCCTTCAATCACATTAAGCGTCGATTTAGGGGTGGTCTCCAGAGTGGGGATGGAGCGCAGGAGTCCCTGGGTATAGGGATGTGAGGGTCGATCAAAAACATCGAATACTGTACCCCGTTCGGCGACCTTACCCGCATACATCACCACGACTTCGTCACAGGTTTCGGCGATGACGCCAAGGTCGTGGGTAATCAATATGACGGACATACCCAAGTCCGCCTGAAGCTCTTTGATCAGTTCCAGTATCTGCGCCTGAATCGTGACGTCCAAGGCTGTGGTGGGCTCGTCCGCGATGAGCAACGCGGGCCCACAGGCCAGTGCGATGGCGATTACGACGCGCTGGCGCATGCCGCCAGAGAGTTGATGGGGATATTCGCCCAAACGGATCTCGGGGGAGGGGATGCCGACTTTGTCGAGAATTTTGATGGCTTCGGCTATAGCGTCTTGATCACTGAGATCCTTATGGATCTTAAGGCCCTCGGTGAGTTGGCGCCCAATGGTGTGCACGGGATTGAGCGCGGTCATGGGCTCCTGAAACACCATGCCGATTCTGTTACCGCGAACGGACTCCATCTCTTCGAAGCTCAGGCTCGCAAGGTCCTGCCCCTCCAGACGAATGGCGCCACCGGCGATACGGCCCATGGGTTGTGGGAGCAGTCGCATGATCGAGAGCGCCGTTACGCTTTTACCGCAGCCCGACTCTCCCACAATGCCGACGGTCTTTCCGGCATCGACGGTGAAGCTCACACCATCGACAGCGCGGACAAGGCCCTCGTCGGTATCGAACTCTGTGACGAGTCCGTCGACCTCCAGTATGGGGGTATCAGCCAAGGCTTAGGGCTTCCATTGATCGTAGACTTCGATCATTGGCGGGAAGGTTTTGCCGGACTTGCGCGCATCCATCACTTCCTTTTTGAGTTCTGTATCGATCCAGTGCACCCAAAGCTCGCCCGTGCCGCTGATGTACTTGTGATTGAAATAATCCGGGTAGCGCATCCAACGCCAGTGCCCCAGCCGCAAGGTCGGTTGATACCATCCTGGAGAGTAGGACGCATGGTCATTGTGCAGATTCAAAATCCTATGCGAGAGCTCGATCATCTCCTGCTTGTTATTAGACTTTCGGTACTGATCAATGAGGCCATCCATCTCAAAGTCGGCAAATGCTTCGAGATTGTTGGTTTGCGTCTTTAGCTCACGGTCCGGGTTGATGCTGCCATCATCGAGAAACGCGTCATCGTAGGCATTATCGGAGTGGTAGTGCTCCCAGTATCTGGGGTACATCTCGAGAAAGCGACCAAAAGCGACCAGGTGAATCTCGTGTTTCTTCTCCTGTACTTTTTTCCAACCCGTCGTGCCGTCGAGTACCTCGATGCGAAGTTCGAGACCCGCTTTTTCGGCCTCCTGTTTCAGGATCGTCATGACGTCGGCCAGGTTTTCGTAGCCGGTGGACAGCGTAAAGGCCAGCTTTTGTCCTTCTGCATTGACGAGAATTCCGTCAGGCCCGCGTTCGCTAAAGCCCGCCGCAGCGAAATAGGACTGGGCCTTTTCGATGTCAAACTCTCGAGGTTCGATCGTAGGGTCATTAAACTCTGCGAAGCCCTCGTTGGCCGTCCTCAAGCGCTCGGCATCTCCACGGAAGTACTGGTCAATCACCAGCTGCCAGTTACTGGCATGCTGAATCCCGAGGCGGATATTCAGATCATCCAGCAGTGGCTCAGAGGTATTCATCCACAGGCCATAGGGCGGGCGAGGGTACTCGTTATAGAACGCGGATTTGGCGATGTAACCTGCCTGAACGTCCGGGTCAGAGTTTGGCAGTTTCTCGTACCAGTACTCAGAGAGCGCCAGACCAAACTGATCAATGTCCCCACGCTTGAATGCTTCAAACCGCTTTGGCGTGTCGCGAATAATATTGAATTGAACGCGGTCCGGGTTGAAGCGATATCTAAAGTGTTTCTTATCCTTTGCCCACCAGTTCTCGTCGCGGCTCAGAACAATAGATCGGCCCTTTTTTAAATCGCCGTCGCGCAATACATAAGCCCCAGTGGTGGGCGTGAATCGCCACTGGTAGCGCTCAATATAGTCTTCGCCCAGCTCCTTGAAATGATGCCTGGGTCGGGGGTGAAGCTCCAAAACTCTCGCAGAGTAGTCTGGCTTCAAAGACGCAGTGGTAATCGAAAACGTACGATCGTCGTAGCGCGTGATGTTGGTGTACTGCGTGCCATACCAGTTGTTGTACCAGGGTGCTCTGATGTATTCGGATTTGTAGAACCAGAACATAAAGAAGAAGTCATCAGTCGTGACGGGTACGCCATCAGACCACTGAGCGGCGGGGTCAAGCTTCACGTACACCGTCGAGGTGCTGGGGTCGAGTGCCCAAGACTCTGCTAGCGCCGGATAGTATTTACGCTCGTCAGGGTGTAGATGCGCGATGAGGGTAACAACATCGTCCAGAATATAGGGTCTGAAGGATCCATTGGAGTCAGGGCCTGCGGTACGCAGGGTGCGCGGAAAATCCGGGAGAGCAATGTACTGGGTGCCACCTTTTTGTGCATCGGGCGAGCCTATTTCGGCTAAGTCCGAGCCGTTTTCCCAAACCAGATCATCGGGGAGGTCATCCAGGCTCCGAAAGCGGTAAAACTCGGGCTCTGCCGCGTAGTCCGCTTCTACTTCAGCGGTATTATCCATTGCGGGAAGCGCCGACTCCGATTCTCCTTCTCCGCTTTCCCCGCCGCAGCCGACCATTAGGGTCGCAGCGAGAATGAGTAGCCATTTGGACGAGGGATAATGTCGTTTCATAGGGATCACTCTTAAAAGTCCTTAGCGGTAAATCGAATAAGTTTTTGGGTCAAAAGACTCGCGCACCGCTTCGCCCACAAAGGTAACCAGTGTGAGTAGCGCTACCAAAGTGCCAAATGCAGATGTAACGATCCAGGGCGCGGTACGCAGATTAGCAGTGCCCTGCTTTAACAGCTCTCCAAGGCTGGGCGTGGGTGGCGGTAGCCCAAATCCGAGAAAATCCAGTGCGGTGATTGCTGCGATTGCCCCAACGATAGTAAAGGGCATAAAGGTGACGAGCGTAGAGAGCACGTTGGGAAGTATGTGCCGAAAGATAATACGAGAGTTAGATGCGCCAATGACGCGCGCTGCGGCAACGTAGTCCCGGGCCTTTTCCTTATAGGTCTCTGTACGCATGTAGTACGTCATGCCCGTCCAGGAGAACAGCACCATCACCATGAGCAGAATCGCTATTCGCGTGGAGACAGAAAACGCGGCGGGTATTACGGAAAAAATAATGATGACCATGTACAGAAAGGGCACATTCGACCAGATTTCGATGAGCCGCTGAAACAACAGATCAAACACGCCGCCGAAGTAGCCCATAGAGCAGCCAATGGCGATACCGATGAGATATACGGACAACATAAACCCCAGAGAAAAAATGAGTGCGATTCGTGTGCCGTAAAAAAGTCGCGCCAAAATGTCGCGACTTGTTGTATCGGTTCCAAGGTAGTGCTGCTGGGTCGCGTTAGGCGCCAGCGGCTTAAAGATGCCCCCCGGGGCATGATTTTCGAAAGCGTTGTAGGGCACCAAAGGGAGTAACAGCCAATTGTCCCCGCCCTCTGACGCAAACTTGTCCTTGAGCTCGCGGTAGTTCACCTCGTAGTCGTAGTCGAGACCAAAGTCTGTCCCGGGGTGAAATGCGGTATAGGTCGGAAAGAACAGTTCCCCCTCGTAACTGACGATCAGAGCGCGACTGTTGATGAGTAGTTCCCCAAAGGCAAGGAGAACCATTAACCCGGCAAGTATGAGGAAACTGTAATAGCCACGCTTGATATGCCGAAATCGGCGCAGCTTTTTGAGCGTCTGGGGGTTGAGCTGCATCATCAATTAGCTGAACCGTATCCGAGGGTCGACCATAGCCACCAGAATGTCAGAGATGATGTTGCCGATGAGAAGCAGCAGGCTGGCCAATAACACCACGCCCATAACCACCGGGTAGTCTCGGTCTAAGATGGCGCTGAGTCCCAAAAGACCAAAGCCATCAATATCAAAGATGGTCTCTATCAAAAATGAACCGCCCACCAGTAGCGTGATGTTTTGTCCGAATGTGGTGGCGATAGGAATCAGAGAATTGCGCATGGCATGCCCTGTTACCGACTTTCGAAACGATACGCCCTTGGCGATAGCCGTTCGGATGTAGTCCGCTGCCAAATTATCCATGAGATGGTTCTTGAGAAGCAGCGTGACCAGGGCAAAGCTGCCCACGAGATAACAGATGAGGGGTAATAGTGAATGGTTGATGAGATCCAGGGTCTTTTCGGTGGCGCTGAGATCGTCAAAGTTAAAGCTCACAAAGCCGCCCATGGGAAACCACTCAAGGCGGACAGCAAAGAACAGAATCAACAGTGAGCCGAGCGCGTAGCCGGGTATGGCGTAACCAACAAAAATCAGAACAGACGAAATGTTGTCTACAAAGGTGCGATGACGAATCGCCTTAAGAATTCCCAGAGGAATGCACACCGCGTAGGTGAGAATCAGCGTTACGACGCCGTAGTACAGGGACACGGGAAATCTATCTTTGATGACGTCCCATACGGGTTCGTTGTAGCGGTAGGATGAGCCCAGATCGCCCGTGACCACTTTGCCAAGCCACTCTGCATAACTCTGTAGTATGGGCTTATCAAACCCGTAGTATTCTTTGAGAGCTTCTAGTTGCTCGTCGGAGATAGCCATGCCCTGGCCGGCCACTTGCCCGCCGCCGGTCTGGCTCATTTGCTGGGTTTCCATGATCGCGCGCTCAAGAGGTCCTCCCGGGACGAGCCGGGTGATCGCAAAGACAATGATGGTCACCCCTAAAAGGGTGGGCGGTATCAGGAGTAGACGCCGCAAAAAATAGTCGCGCATCAGGTGAGGCGAATTTCGATATTTATTGAGTGATGGCCGAAGTTACAGGGCTGCCAGCCTGGGCGCAAGGCGAGGAACGCATCGACGGGGGCGAAATTTTGATCCGCAGCCCATCGTAGTCCTCGACCCGATATGGCAGAGTGCCGGTGTTTAACTATTCATCCCAATCAGGACACAAAACGATCCGCAGCAATGAAGACACCTAAGCGCTTACAACCTCTGGTTGAAGAGGGAATCATCGATGAAGTGATCAGTCCGCTCATGAGTGGCAAAGAGGCGGATGTCTTTATTGTGCGCTCAGCGGGTGAGTTGCGCTGCGCAAAGATTTACAAAGACGCCGTAAAGCGTAGCTTTAAGAAAGCGGTTCAGTACACCGAAGGTCGCAAGGTGCGGAACAGTCGCCGGGCGCGAGCCATGGAGAAGGGCTCCAAATTCGGGCGTAAGCAGCAGGAAGAGACCTGGCAGAACGCCGAGGTGGATGCGCTGTATCGACTGGCGCGTGCCGAGGTGAGGGTTCCTCAACCCTATGGCTGTTTTGATGGCGTGCTGCTTATGGAGCTGGTGACCGACGAAGACGGCGATGTCGCGCCGCGACTGAACGATGTCTCAATGTCTGCGGAGCAGGCCCGCGAAGATCATGCACTCATGATGCAGTACGTGCTGCGCATGCTGGCAGCGGGTTTGATACACGGGGATTTGTCCGAGTTCAACGTTTTGGTCGATGAGGACGGCCCCGTCATTATTGACTTACCCCAGGCGGTAGATGCGGCGGGGAACAACAACGCCCAATCCATGTTGACTCGTGACATTCGCAACATCACCGAATACTACGCGCAGTTTGCGCCGGAGTTGCTCGATACACATTACGCCGAAGAGCTCTGGGGCTTGTTTGAGGAAGGAGACCTGAACCCCGAGTACCCACTCACTGGTTGGGCCGAACTCGATACCCATGAAGCAGATACAGACTCGGTAATGGCGGAGATTCGCGCGGTGCTCGCCGAAGAAGAAGCGCGCCAGCGGCGACTCAAAGCCGCCGAAAGTGGTGAAGAGCCCGAAAAAGAGCCGGGCGCGGACTATCAGGAAGGGCTGAATTAGTCACAACTCACCGGGTAGCCCAGCCTGTATAATCACGGTTTGCCCGATTCGGGGCGATCTCTTGCGATTTCGGTAATTCCAATGACGAGCCCAACGACCACCGGCAGCTTTGATGAGCTGCAACTTCCCGTGTTTCTCATGAAAGCATTGAGCGACGTGGGCTATGAAACGCCTTCGGCTATTCAGACCATGACCATCCCGCCGCTTTTGGAGGGGAAGGATCTGGTAGGGCAGGCTCAGACCGGTACGGGAAAGACTGCAGCATTTGCACTGCCGATTCTGGCCCGCCTCGATCCCAAAGTGAATAAGCCCCAGGCGCTGATACTGGCGCCCACACGGGAGCTGGCCATTCAGGTCGCCGAGGCTTTTCAGAAGTACGCAAGGCACAGCAAGGGTTTTAAGGTGCTGCCCATCTATGGGGGGTCGGACTACCGCACGCAGCTTCGCCAGTTGCAGCGTGGTGTGCACGTGATCGTGGGTACCCCGGGGCGGGTGATGGATCATATGCGACGCGGTTCCCTGAACCTCTCGGCACTTAAAACACTGGTGCTGGACGAAGCCGACGAAATGCTGCGTATGGGGTTCATCGATGATGTCGAGTGGATTCTTGAGCAGACGCCCCCCGAGCGTCAGATCGCACTGTTTTCTGCAACTATGCCCGATGCCATTCGACGTATTGCCAAGAAGCATCTCAACGAGCCCGAAGAAATCACGATCAAGCTGAAGACCGTCACGAATGCGGCTATTCGTCAGCGCGTTTGGATGATGGGCGGTATGCACAAGCTGGATGCACTGACGCGTATTCTCGAAACCGAGGATTCCGACGGCATCATTATCTTTGTCCGCACACGAATTGCCACCCAGGAGCTTGCCGACAAACTGGCGGCACGAGGCTATGCCACAGCCGCGCTCAATGGCGACATCGCGCAAAACCAGCGCGAGAAAACCGTTGAGAACCTAAAGAAGGGCGCCTTGGATATATTGGTAGCCACGGATGTTGCTGCACGGGGGCTGGATGTGGAGCGCATCAGTCATGTGATCAATTACGACATTCCCAACGACCCCGAGGCCTATGTGCATCGCATCGGACGCACGGGCCGTGCGGGTCGAACCGGCGAGGCAATTCTTTTTGCCGCCAACCGTGAGCGCCGTTTACTGCGCACCATTGAGCGGGTCACGGGACAAAAGATTGAAGCCATGCAGCTGCCCACATCGGAGCAGGTGAGTGACAAGCGAGCCTCACGTTTTAAGGCGCGTATTACCGAGACACTGGATACTCAGGACCGGGCCGCAGCGCGAGAGCTTGTAGAGTCTTATCAGCAAGAGTTTGGCGTTCCCATTATCGACATTGCGGCGGCTTTGGTCGTGATGAATCAGGGTGCAAAGGCTGTGATGCCGGCGCCGGAGCCTGCAGGTACCTCAGCTAAGCCACCCAGGGAAGGGCGTTCGCTGACCCGGGATCGCGGTCGGGACACTCAGCGTGAGCGTAAGCCGCGCAAGGCTAAAGACGCAGATACGCGCGGCGCCGATGCCGGTATGGAGCGCTATCGCGTCGAGGTAGGGCATCAACACGGCGTCAAACCCGGAAACATCGTTGGCGCCATTGCCAACGAAGCTGAGGTGGATGCGGAGTACATCGGACGCATTCAAATCGAGGAAGATCATAGCTTTGTCGATTTACCCGAAGGCATGCCCAAAGAGATTTTCAAGCACTTACAGTCAGTGTGGGTGAGCGGTCAAAAATTGCGAATTTCCCGCCCGGGATCTGGCGCCAAAAAAACCGGTAAGCGCGCAGCACCTGCTGCAGATACGCCTGGTGACGCTGCGAAGAAGAAGGGCCCCAGAAAGCGCAAAGTGCCGCCAGCGAGCTAGGTGCCGGTCTCAGGTTCCAGCAGCGCCCACTGAAGCGGAGTGAGAGCGTCCTAAGCAGCTGTCTGTAGTGTCACCCAAGAGAGACGTTCCTGCGATCGTTGCTGTCGAGGTGGCTGAAAAACAGCAAAGAGATTATTCTATGATTCTGAGTAGGTGGCGCAGCATTAAGGCCAGAGGGGCTATACCCTTGCTAAGAGTCTAGAGGGGCTGTCTCGGCCGTCGGCTACTCCTAATGTTTTGTCTTCCATGTAAGGACTACGTTTGAACCCTGTCAGGTATTTGGACCTCATAAAATCGACGCTCCTCGACACTATTTACGGATCCCAGGTGTCTACAGAGCAGAGTTGGGGTTGGGGGGATGGCAACAGGGCCGGTAAGACGCCGACTCCCCACGAAGTTCAGAACGGTGGGTATTGGCCCGAGCGGGCGCATACCATGATTGGCCGCAAGCGTCTGGACAATATACATAACTGTCTTGACCAGATTCTTGCCGACGACGTGCCTGGAGACTTTATCGAGACCGGGGTTTGGCGCGGCGGTGCGACTATTTTTATGCGCGCATTTCTTGCGGCGCATGAAGTTGCAGATCGCAGAGTGTTTGTTGCTGACTCCTTCTGTGGGCTTCCTCCACCGGACCCGCGGTACCCCGAGGACGAAAACGACGAGCACCATAAAGTGACGTTTCTGAGCGTCAGCCTCGAGGAAGTGAAATCAAACTTCAAGAAGTACGATCTGCTCGATTCACAGACCATATTTTTACCGGGATTTTTTGAAGACACATTGCCAACAGCGCCCATTGAACAGTTATCGATGCTGCGACTCGACGGCGACATGTTCAGTTCTACAATTCAGGTTCTGGACACCCTCTACCAAAAGGTTTCCCCGGGCGGCTTTATCGTCGTCGACGACTATGGACTCGAAGGCTGTAAAGCCGCGGTGGATCAGTTTAGAGAAAGGGAAGGGATAACGGCCGTAATGGAACGCGTAGACTGGAGCGGCGTTTACTGGAGAAAAACGTAAATCGCTCTATCTATTGTTTTCGGTTAAAGAGCAGCTTCTAGCCACCAGCGCAGCACTTCTTCTTCGATGCGATACAAGGGGCTGCTACCGGGTGGTGCACTGGCGGGGCTTTCTGCGCTGCCGGTAATGATCGTCGCGATGCCATCGCCGGTCTCCGGGTTGATCAAAGCATGGCTGAGCACGCCATAGGCCTCGCCCAAATGTCCTACGAGTAATTTAGGCCCCCGCTCAAATCCCCAGGCCCGCATATCGATGCGATGCACCGAGAGACCATAACTGGTCATGAGCCCGTCTGTGGGACCGCCGGGCTCCGCTTCGCCCGATGAGAGTCCGTTGCTGCGTTGTGCATTCAGCGTCCAACTGGGTGCAAGCATCGCGTCTACAGACTCCGCAGACACAATGCGCTTGCCGTTTAGCGCTCCGCGATTGACCAGCATTTTGAGCACGATCACCAGATCATCGGCGCTTGCCCGCAAGCCGCCCTGAGGTGAATAGAGGGTGGCGTTACTGCCGAGGCGGTATTCGGCTAAAAAATCCTCGGCGAACGCCGGGTCTTGCATACCATAGAAGCAGCTTGGTTGATCGCCATCGACCTGTGTTAACCACTCTGCGCCCGCCGTCCAGCTTCCTGCTACTTCGCCTTTGCGGAAAGCCGCCGCTCGTTGCTCAGCTGGAACTTCGCAGGGGTCAAATCGTGCGTTCAATCCCATAGGATCGATCACATGCTTTGCCATGAACTGATCAAAGCGCTCCCCTGAGAGTCGTTCTATCACGGTGCCCAAAAGGCCGAAATTGAGATTGGAGTAGTAAAAGTACTCTCCTGGTGCTTGCCCAGGGGCCCCGGCAAAATGTCCACCGTCTTCCCAGTAGGGTGAACCCGGAGTAAAAAAGTCGCGCAGCTCTCCCGTGCCCGCGGCAATAAAGTAAGCCGAGCCATCGCGAACGGAGGAGGTGTGTGACAGCAGCTGGCGAGGGGTAACAGGAATATCTGGTGCAGCGGGATTGCGCAGTGTCCATCCAAGATACTTCGAAACATCCGCATCTAAGTCTAACTGGCCTGCATCAACCAGCTGCATGGCGCCAATAGCGACCACCAGCTTGGAGATGGAGGCGATACGCACCTTGTGATCCCGACGAAGAGGTACTTCGCCAAGATCACCCCGTTGGGCAAAGCCCAAAGCGAAGCTTTCGGCGCTCTCCCCGCCGCGCAGCAAACTCACCTGCAGGCCACTTAAAGGGGAGGTTTGCGCCGTGCCCACCAAAAGTTCCTTGAGTCGGGTCCCATCTACCGCCCATGCGGTAGCAGCAGTACTGACAATGACGGCGGCTGCGAGCAGCCGCGCAAAGCTGCAATAGGTCATAGGCATGTAAGCACCTAGGAGCCTTTAACCACCTTGCCACTTTTCATCACAAAGCCAACGTCTTGCAGGGCACTGATATCTTCCAGCGGCGAGATTTGCGTGGCAATAATGTCGGCGTGCTTGCCCGATTCTATGGTGCCCAGGCTGTCGCTCATGCCAATTAGATCGGCGGCGTTAATCGTGGCAGACACCAGGATGTCCATCTCGCTCATCCCCGCATCGTGCATGAGCACAGCCTCCCGCGCATTGAGTCCATGCTTGGACACCGCGGTGTCCGTGCCATAAGCAACTTTGACGCCCGCTTTGTGGGCCTTCGCGAAGTTGCCCTGCATGGCGGTACTGACCTCTATAGCTTTGGCCGCTTGGGCCTCGGTAAGGATGCCGCCTGCTTTTGCCATATCGCCCACGGTGGCTCCGGCGAGTAGCGTGGGAACCAGGTAAGCACCCGTGCGTTTAAACTCCTTAATTGCAGCGGGTCCTGCGTAGGTGCCGTGCTCGATACTGTCTACACCCGCCTTGAGGGCTGCGATGATGCCGTCTTCCTGATGCGCATGGCTGGCGACTTTACGGCCCATACTGTGAGCGGCGCGGACGACTTCCATGAGTTCGTCGTCTTCCATTTGCTTGCCCGTGCCTGTCGCGCGGTCCGTGAGGACTCCACCTGTTGACGTGATCTTTATAAAGTCCGCGCCATACTTAATACCGTTGCGAGTAGCGCGGCGACAGTCGTAGGGGCCATCGCAAATAGACTCATCGGTCATGAGCTTCATGAACTCGTGTTTGGAGCCGCTGACATCCGCATGGCCGCCAGTAATGCCCACTCCGCCTGCCGCGATGATTCGGGGGCCGTCTATCCAGCCCTTATTGATGGCATCGCGCACGGCGTAGGTTTGCTGATTTTTAGAACCCGCATCACGCACCGTTGTGAAACCTGCCATGAGCGTAGTCATAGCATTGTGATAGCCGTACATCTGCACGAGCTCATCGGACCAGCGAAGGCTGCGGCTATCGTTGTCCGGACTGAGTTCGCCCTGGAGATGCACATGCATGTCCATGAGTCCGGGCATAACAAAGCTGTCTTTGAGATCCACTACGGCGTCGGCCGAATAGTCGGCTGCATCTGCATAGCCATCGACCACGGCGCTCACGCGTCCATCGGTGATGACTACGGTTTGCTCCATTAGCGGTTTTTCGCCGGGTATCGCCAGCAGCTGTCCCGCGTGAATTAGCTGGGTGTCTGCATGGGCTGCGCTAACAGAAAACGTGGCTGCGATGGTTGTTGTGAGTGCTGCAAATAATTGGGTTCGTCGCTTGAGCATGCTGTCTCCGCCTATGTGTTTTATATGAAGTTTTGAACGGTCGAAACCATAAAAGGAAGCATAACAGGCGGGGCTAATGCCAAGTCAAAAGGCTTCTCCCACAGAGAAATGCACCGCCTGATCGTTTTCGGATTTGGCAAAGTCGAGTCGCATGTTGATACGCTTTGCGGGCGAGACCATAAAGCGAACCCCGACCCCATAGCTGGGAACCAAAGAGTGGTTGTCGCTGCCAGAATAGGACCGTCCTACCTGGCCGGCACCGGCAAAGCCGACCAGTCCCCAGCGCTCGGTGAAGCGCCAGCGGGCCTCGGCCTGCCCGGAAGCAGACACTTTGCCCAGATAATCGGTGGCCGCAAATCCACGGAGTTTGATGGTGCAGGCGTCCCACAGTGGCGCTCTACCCACCCGTTGGCAGCCTTGCAGCTCCCAGCCCACACCGAGGGAGTCCGTAAGGGGATGATAGGACTTTAGGGTGGCATTGTAGGGCTGATAGGTTTCGCTACTGCCCACGGTTTCGTCGTTAAACAGCGCCTCAGCTTTAAAGTACCTGCCCGTGTAGGCGTTGAGCGGCATGTCTCTGTTGTCGTACTCGATGGTTCCACCGAGACCCGCAGAGCGCACCTTTGGACTGGTATCAAAGTCATTGGTCTGAGCAACCCCAAGCTCGATATTCTGTGCCACGTCCACAAAGCGCGTCATGGCTCCGCCATACCAGTTGCCACTGATCTTGCGGGAGAGTCGCGCAAACAGAAATTCCCCGCGAATTCGCCAGTCAACACTATCGGTGCTGCTGTCTTCGTCAGGAGCGATGAGGGAGAGGCGAAGATCGGCGGTGCCGGCCGCACCGGTAAAGCGCCATTTGTTTTGATTCCAATAGTTCTGTTGCACCAGAACCAGAGCGCGGCTGTCGTTATCCGTATAAAGACCGGCGGCCCCCGTTAAAGAAGCGGGCTGCGTTTTACGCTGCTCTTCTGATTGCGGGTAGAAGTAGGCCCCGCCGAGTACCAGGCCACTTCCCAGCGTCGGATTGGAAATCGGGATGGGAACCACGACCAAATCGCCCCGTTGCAGCTTAAGGCGCGTTTCGTCCTCGCGAATGTCCGGGGCTATGCTTGGCCGTGTGTCTGTTGCGGGATCCTGAGCACCCACGCAGACGGAGGCCGCCAGTAACGTGACAGAGGCAATAGTGTTGAGTGCGCGCATTACCGCTATCTTACTACAGCCTCCCTTCGCGGAAGCTGCCCCGCGACGCTGTGATTTCAATGTTGCTTTGAATCAAAAAGAGAGGGGAAAAGGCGCCGCAGATGGCCCGGCCGGGGCCTCAGCAGAAAGCTAGGCTCAGCGTTGGAATTACACCATAATGATCATTATCAGGGAGCACTAGATCACACTAGCGGCGCCGGCTGATGGTACTTGGTGGATTCGTCAGAAATACTCAGGTTTATCAGCAGTGTGCGTGGGGGTCTAGTCGCACACCCAAAGGGAGTAGCTTGCTGAAATGCTGAAAATCGTCAAATGCGGTATCGGCGACCTTGAAGTTGGCATGTTCGTATCGGAACTTGACCGACCATGGCTGGGCACCCCGTTTTTGCTCCAGGGCTTTCGCATAGAAGACGATAGCCAGATAGAACAGCTCAGAGAGTACTGCAGGTATGTCTTTGTTGATCAGCTAAAGAGTGGCGTTGCTCTCCCCAAAAAGAAAAAAATCGCTCCCGTGAAGCGAAAGCCGGGTTTGCGAGAAACGGCTCTGGCTGGTCGAAACCTCAGGCCGTATTACGATAAATCGACCTGGAAAGAGGAGATCCCAAAAGCAGCGGCGGCCTTTGCCAGTCTCTCCGAGACTATGTCCTCTATTTTCAAATCCGGCAGCACCGAAGCGTCTTTGGACATACCGCTGATAACGCGCTCCGTGAGGCCAATGATCCAAAGTATTTCGAGAAACCCGGATGCCTGCATATGGCTCGCGCAGCTCAAGCAGCGGGATGACTACACCTATCAGCACTCTCTGGCGACTTCCGTATGGGCGGTCGCTCTGGGGAGGCAGTTAGGTTTGCCCGCGGATGACCTGAACTCACTGGCGGTGGGGGGCTTGTTGGTCGATATCGGCAAGCTGCAGGTAGACCCGGAACTGCTGCATGCCCATCGACGTCTCGAGGGTCGTGAATTAGAGATTGTCCGGGATCACGTAAGACTGGGCGCCGAAATGATCGAGAATTCAGACGTCAATGAGGATGTGCGGGCCATGGTGATTCATCATCATGAACGTCACGATGGGTCCGGTTATCCCAATGGGCTCTACGGTGACGGCATCCCGGTGTTCGCCCGCATTGCGGCGATCGTTGACGCCTTCGATGCTATGACCAGTCACCGCAATCATGCAAAGGCGATTTCACCCGCTGCAGCGATCAAGATTCTCCATGACGGGCGGGATAAGCTGTTTCAGGCCGAGTTGGTCGAAGAGTTTATTCAGGCGATCGGGATATATCCCGCAGGTACGCTAGTGGAATTGTCCTCGGGTGAGGTGGCTGTGGTGGCCGCCGAATGTCGCGCTCGTCGTCTGCGACCTCGCGTTTTGCTACTACTGGATGCGGATAAAAAGCGTCTTGATCAAATACGGGGTCTGGATCTAATGAGTGTTACCGAAGATTCTCGTGGGCAACCTCTGGATATTGTGAACAGTCTGGAACCCGGAGCCTACGGTATCAGCATGTCTGGACTGCGGTTGTAAAACGGGTGACTCCTCCTGCGATAGATCGCGAAGCGTTTGTGACACGCCTCAGCGAGATTTTGTCACAGTCGCAGGCCTCGGAAACCGAAGTCGCGTTACTCCTGGTCGACCTCTCAAATCTCAGTTTGATTAACCATCGGCATTCTTACAACTTGGGTGATGCCCTTATTGGAGAAACTGCGGCTCAGCTGGATGCTCTTACCGATACAGATGATTCAGGCAAAACGGTCTTTAGAGTGGGGTCGCATACTTTTGCGGTGATCCTGCCAGAAATGACCCACGCAGCATTTGTTCTCATTGCGGTAAGTCGCATACAGCGCGAGTTAGATACGGCCCTTTTTGTGGATAACGATCTAACGAGCGTGCATCTCTGTATCGGCGCCGCGATGTCTAGTCCAATGAATAGAGACGCGCTGGGTATGCTCACCAGAGCTGAGTTGCACCTTGGGGGAGTGCGCAGAGGTGAGGACTTCGATCTGGAAAGCATCCTGATCAGTGAGTCCGTGGTGGATTCGGAGGACGAGCTGCAGCAATCCTTTGAAGACACTCTCTACGACAATGGATTCACCCTTTGTTATCAGCCACAGATCAATATTGCGAGCGGTGATTTGTTTGGTGTGGAGGCACTTTTGCGGTGGGAGCACCAGGACCGGGGATTCATCTCCCCCGAACGGGTGGTGAGTCTGGCAGAAGGATCCGGCTTAACCTTTGAGCTCGCAAAGTCCATTACCCATAACGCTGCCCGCCAGATCGCAAGCTGGATGTCCCAAGGGCAGAGGGTGCCGATCTCCGTTAATGTATCAGCGGACTTGATATCTCGCCCGGAGCTCACGGCCATGTTCGAGGGTGCTCTGGGCATCTGGGGAGTGCCGTCGGAATTGCTGACGGTAGAAATCACTGAACAAGGCGTCGTACAGGATCTGGAGGCGGGTACAAAAGCCCTCGCCACCTTTAGCGACATGGGCGTGCATATTTCTATTGATGACTTTGGTACCGGCTATTCATCGCTCTCCTATTTTCGTGACATCCCCGCTAGCGAGCTGAAGATCGACCGGTCGTTCGTGGAGCGTGTCTTGACGTCCGAGCAGGACCGAACCCTGGTTCGTATCATTGTCGAAATCGCGCATCTATATAAAATGCGGGTGGTCGCAGAGGGCGTAGAAGACGCTAGCACGCTGAACTGTCTGAAGGAGTTGGGCTGCGACATCGTTCAGGGCCACTTTGTCGCTAAGCCAATGCCGGCCGAAGAGTTTGAAGAGTGGCTATCAAATTGGGATGGGGTTTTACCATCCGAATAACAAGGGAATCCTCCCTCACGATATGGCGATCAGATTGGTGCACGGTTTCGGCCTCGCCTCTGCCATATTGTAATTCTGTGTTTTTTAATAAGGCGTATTAGGCATGATCAAGTTGTACGGTTTTTCTTACAGCAACTACTACAACATCGTTAAGCATGTGCTGCTACACAAAGGTTTGCCCTTTGAGGAAGTGCAGCAGTTTGGTGCTGACGACGCGTATTTAGAGATAAGTCCTCTCGGAAAAGTCCCGGCGATGACAACGGAGCACGGGGAGTGTATGAGCGAGTCGACGGTATGTTGCGACTACCTCGAGGATGCTTACCCTTTTAACTCACCGTTGTACCCGGCTGACGATTATGACCGCGCGCGCGTACGCCAGGTTATCAAGGTGTCAGAACTCTATCTGGAGCTGGCAGGACGAAGACTCATTCCGTTTTCTATCAGTAAAAGTCCTGTGCCCGATGCCTTGGCTCAAGAAGTGAGTGATGCACTTACAAAAGGTATCGCGGCGCTTAACAGTCTTGCAGAGTTTGATCCCTATGTGATGGGCAATAAGCTTACGATGGCTGACATTTACTTGCGCTATGTGTTGGGTGTCGTGGCTTTGGCGGGCGCCTTACTCGAGAGAGATTTTGTAGCAGAGATCGAAGGGATAGAGGCGTGGCAAGAGATGATGGCGGACACCGACATCGCGCGAAAGGTCGATGCTGATAGAGATGCTAATGGCCCTGCGTTTTTTGCCTACGTCAAAGAGCGCTATGGGATGTGATGACAGACGGGTGTTTATTAAAAAAGGGCCACTCTTGCGAGTGACCCTTTTTTAGTTTTGGTGGAGGCGGCGGGAGTTGAACCGGATATCGATTGCGTTGCTATGCAAGCATATACGTCAGTTCAGTTACTGGTTGCAGGTACATCGTCGGGTACAATGGGTATTCAACTCCTAGACTCGTAGTCGAATCCATGGGAGAGCGTAGAGCTAGACCCCCCAAGAGTGCGCGAGAACGTATGCGCCGTGAAGCCGAGATGGCCGCGGCTAAGTCTGCTTGAGGGTTCAGTTATGTTTACAGGACAAAGGCACCGAGTAGGCAACACCCACCCTGCGGCGGTTCGATATCGCAACCTTCGTATTGTTGACTTAGCCCATGCGGTTCTCAGCGTCATTGGTACCGACCCGATACCGGAGAGAGAGGCGCGGGCATTGCTGGGTCGCCGCTGATGTTACCGGACTCCAATGCCAACTAGACCGCGACCAGGACGGGCTCCAGCCCTTCGGACACCACCGCCGCCAATATCTGGGCCATGACCCGGTCAGCAACCTCGTGGCGCAGCAGGTGTCGCTCGAGCGTCTTGAGGCGCTCGGGGATCTCGCTAAAGGGCGCGCCGTTGCGCAGGGCTCCCGGTTTGCGCTGCAGCACCCCGACATAGTGCTGCCAGTCATACAGCCTGATCAATAGGAGAGGCTTTTGTTCACACAGGTAGGCTTCGCGGAAAATTTCGTCCGATTATGTTCGGAGAGCCATTGTTCGCGGTGCGAAAAATTTAGGATTGATTAAAACTTTCCGCCAAAAACTCCACACATACTCGCAGCTTTGCGGAATGACTTAGGCGGGTTGGATACACAGCCCAAATATTGGCAGTCTGTGTATATTCAGGCAGAACTTGTACTAGTTCTCCGGTACTAATTAGAGGTTCTACGTCCCACATTGATCGCAGCGCTATACCGTGCCCGCTTTTGGCCCATTGC